>CAZGCG010000080.1:0-11836 GCA_964524205.1 uncultured Sphingobacterium sp.
CATTTTATAATTGATCAGGAAGGAAGAAACAAGGGCGGATATTTTATAAATTTTAACGGAACTGCAGGGATCTGGAAAAAAGAGTGCATTATAGATGCTGGTGGATGGACATCAGACACACTAACAGAAGATCTTGACTTAAGTTATCGGGCTCAAATCAGAGGTTGGAAATTTAATTATTGTCCGAACATCATCATACCCGCCGAATTACCAGATCAGATCAGTGCCGTACGTACACAACAATTTCGCTGGACAAAAGGTGGTGTTGAAACATCAAAAAAACTTTTAGGCAAGCTTTGGAAAGCCGAACTCAGTTTGGCTGTGAAACTATTTGGAAGCTTTCACCTCCTGAATAACTATATCTATGCCTTTGTTTTAATTAGTGCATTATTAAGCGTTCCATTAATGTTCGTTAAAAACACTTCAACAGAATTTAATCAGCTCTTTAAATGGAATACCATTATTATGACAGTAATGCTGATCAACTTCCTGTATTGTTTTACAGCGATCCTGGTTGATAAAAAGAAATTTATGTCAGCGCTAATAGAAGTAATAACTGCATTCCCGATTGCTATGGTTTTGTCTTTAGGTCTGTCATACCACAATACAAGGGCGATCTTTGAGGGAATCATTGGAAAAAAAACAGCTTTTATTAGAACCCCTAAGGTAAATGAGTCAGGAGGTATAAATCCCTATTTAAAGACACCTGGATATAAAAAATATATCCCTGAATTTCTGCTTTTTCTTTACTTCTTATTTGCAGCCAGCTCAGGGATATACTTCAAAGATCTCGGATTTCTGATCTATCATGTATTAATGCTTTCAGGATTTGGCTTCGTACTATGGACTGCCTGGTCCGAAACATCTGATAAATAATTCAATCAGGCAGATATCGCATTGATGATATCATATTGAGTAATGATCTCAATTTCACCCAGTTCACCTTCAACCAGAACTGCCATATTTTCCTTATTTATAATCGATGTGATTTTATCGATAGAGGTATTCAGATCAACAAAAGGAAAAGAAGAGGTCATGATATCCTTTACAGAACCCGATCGAAGCGTTGGATTCTCCATAACAGAACTCAGTATATCGCTCTCCGTAATCTTACCAACGATCATTCCTTTCTGAGTAACAGGGATCTGTGAAATATTCAAGGACTTAATCGTGTTGATCGCCTGAAGTACGGACTGTTCACAATCAATTGTCACAATTTCCTGTCTGCCCCGCTTAATTAAAATAGACTTGGCAGTAAGTTTTTCATCTGTAAGGAAGCCTCTCTCCCTCAGCCAGTCCTCATTGTACATTTTACCCATGTATCTGGAACCATGATCATGAAAAATAACTACAACGACATCATCTTCCTTCAACTCATCCTTAAGCTGCATCAGACCAGCAAGAGCCGATCCTGCAGAGTTTCCGGCAAATATACCCTCCTTACGGGCAATCTCCCGGGTCATTAATGCGGCATCCTTATCTGTTACCTTTTCGAACCGGTCAATAATATTGAAGTCAACGTTCTTAGGAAGAAAATCTTCCCCGATGCCTTCTGTGATATATGGATAGATCTCATTTTTGTCGAGAATACCGGTTTCCTTATACTTCTTAAAGACCGAACCATAGGTATCAATTCCCCAAACCTTAATGGCCGGGTTCTGCTCCTTGAGGTATTTCCCTGTACCGGATATTGTACCACCGGTTCCAACCCCTACAACCAGATGAGTGATTTTCCCCTCTGTTTGCTTCCAAATTTCAGGACCTGTTTGCTCATAATGAGCCTTCGAATTAGAGAGATTATCGTATTGGTTAGGTTTCCATGAATTCGGCACCTCGCGCTCCAGACGCGAAGAAACTGAGTAATATGAGCGGGGATCTTCAGGCTCCACATTTGTTGGGCAAACAATAACCTCTGCTCCGAAAGCACGCAACGCATCAACCTTTTCTTTTGACTGCTTATCCGTGGTCGTAAAAATACATTTATAACCCTTTATGATCGCTGCCATTGCCAATCCCATTCCGGTATTTCCCGAAGTTCCTTCTATAATTGTTCCACCAGGCTTGAGTTTTCCCTCACGCTCAGCATCCTCAATCATTTTAACCGCCATCCGGTCCTTAATTGAGTTTCCGGGATTGGTAGTTTCAATTTTTGCTAAGACCGTAGCCTTAACATCTTTTGTTATTGCGTTTAATTTAACCAGAGGGGTGTTCCCAATGGTTTCGAGAATATTGTTGTACCACATGATGCAAAAATAAGCATTTAAGCCCGAAGCAACAGAATAAATGCCAAAATGGAATAAAATCAAAATAATATACCAACTCTGCCATAAAAACAAAATAATATATCGTAAGACTATCAGTTAAGTAGTCTTAACCACTGGAAATTCGGGAAAAAACAGAAGAAAAATATCCCTGGATAAAGGAATCAGAAAATGAATAATGAGCAATGAAAACCTCTTAGAATTTCAAATGCTTTACTGTTAAGCCATTATTTATCAGTTGCTTTAATGAATCAACACCTATCCTGAGGTGGTTCTCAACATATTTCTCTGTTACAAGCGAATCACTTTCTGCTGTTTTTACCCCTTCCGGAATCATCGGTTGATCAGATACCAATAACAAAGCTCCAGTTGGGATCTTATTGGCAAATCCGGTTGTGAAAATGGTTGCGGTTTCCATATCAACGGCCATGGCGCGCAGACTTTTGAGATATTTTTTAAAAGTCTTGTCATGCTCCCATACCCTGCGATTGGTAGTATAAACCGTCCCAGTCCAGTAATCCAGTGAATAATCACGGATTGTTGTAGAAATTGCTTTCTGCAAGGCGAAGGCCGGCAGAGCCGGAACTTCGGCCGGTAAATAATCATTGGATGTACCCTCTCCCCTGATTGCTGCTATAGGAAGAATAAGATCACCTATTTTATTTTTTTTCTTCAATCCTCCGCATTTACCTAAAAATAAGACTGCTTTGGGCTTGATAGCGGTAAGCAGGTCCATCATGGTTGCAGCCATTGGACTTCCCATACCAAAATTGATCAATGTGATTCCATTTGCAGAAACACTCTGCATTGGCTTATCAAGGCCCATAATCGGTGCATTATCATTCCATTCTGAAAAAAGTTTCAGGTACCTTGAAAAATTTGTCAGCAAAATAAAATTGCTGAACTCGGCAAGTGGTCTCCCGGTATAGCGTGGCAACCAATTGGCAACAATATCCTCCTTAATCTTCAAACCAGATTTTACAGGCGTTTCCAGTTCAGTATCCTTTTTAGCGGAAGAAGCTGTTTCAGATTTATGGTCTTTCTTTTCCATGATAATAAATATTAAATAGAACAAAAAGCCCCGGATGTGATCCGGGGCTTATATTATGCAACTTTTAATTTTTTCAGATCTGATTTCTCAAATTTATCTTTAGCATATTCGAGTGTAATGAACAGCTCCTTTCCACTTTTTCCGGAGGGTGTCTCATACATTGCATCGATCATAATCGCTTCGCAAATGGAACGTAAGCCCCTGGCTCCAAGTTTGAACTCCATAGCCTTATCCACTATAAATGCCATTACCTCCTTATCAAACTCAAGCTTTACATTTTCATATTCAAATAACTTTTTATACTGTTTGATCAATGAATTTCTCGGCTCCTCCAAAATACTCAGTAGGGTTTCCCTGTCTAAAGGATTCAGGTGAGTAATCACCGGTAATCTGCCAATAAGTTCAGGAATAAGCCCAAATGACTTCAGATCCTGAGGAGTAATATATTTATAAAGGTTTTTAAGATCAATAGTAAATTCATCCTTATCAACCTTATAACCAACAGTTTGTGTACGAAGTCTATTGGCTATCTTTTTCTCAATTCCATCAAAAGCACCACCGCAAATAAACAGGATATTATTCGTGTTCACCGGGATCATTTTCTGATCAGGATGTTTCCTTCCACCCTGTGGGGGAACATTGACAATGGTACCTTCCAGAATCTTCAACAAGGCTTGTTGTACTCCCTCTCCTGACACATCACGTGTAATTGAAGGATTATCACTCTTGCGGGCTATCTTGTCAACCTCATCAATATAAACGATACCACGTTCAGCGGCAGTTACATCATAATCGGCTGCCTGAAGTAAGCGCGTCAAAATACTTTCCACATCTTCACCAACATATCCTGCTTCAGTTAATACTGTAGCATCACATATACAAAAAGGTACATTTAAAACTTTGGCAATTGTTTTGGCAAGAAGGGTTTTTCCTGTACCCGTTTCGCCAACCATAATGATATTGGACTTCTCAATCTCAACCTCATCCTTGCCTACCTTTTGATTCAAACGTTTATAGTGATTATAAACAGCTACTGAAAGTATCTTTTTTGCCTGATCCTGTCCGATAACATACTGATCAAGGTGAGTTTTTATTTCAACAGGCTTCAGCAAGGTTTCGAAGGTCTGAGTTGATTTGGCTTTCCGGACATTCAGTTCTTCTGCCAGTATCTGATTCGCCTGGGTTACGCATTTATCACAAATATGTGCATCAAGACCCGCGATCAGCATCAGTGTATCCTGCTTGCCTGAGCCGCAGAATGAACATTTAATATCCTTACTTCCCTTACTCATTATTTCTTATCTCCGGTTCCTACCAAAACTTCATCAATCATACCAAACTCTTTAGCTTCATTGGCGATCATCCAATAATCACGGTCTGAAGCCCTCTCCACCCATTCGTATGTTTGACCTGAATGCTTGGCGATGATATCATAAAGTTCTTTTTTAAGTTTAAGCATCTCACGAAGATTGATCTCCATATCTGAAGCTACTCCCTGAGCACCACCTGAAGGCTGATGAATCATCACCCTTGAGTGTGGCAATGCTGCCCTTTTACCTTTTGTTCCAGCACAAAGCAATACGGCCGCCATTGAAGCTGCCATACCGGTACATATTGTGGCAACATCCGGACTGATGTACTGCATGGTATCATAGATACCTAAACCTGCATAAACAGAGCCGCCTGGTGAATTAATGTAGATCTGGATATCCCTTTTGGAATCTGTCGACTGCAAAAACAACAGTTGAGCCTGGATAATATTGGCTATCCCTTCATGAACAGCATCACCTAAAAAAATGATCCTGTCCATCATTAAGCGTGAAAACACATCCATTTGTGCCACGTTTAACTGACGTTCCTCTATGATATAGGGTGTCATCGCAGTAGGTATTGAAGCGTTTTGAACCCTTCCAATAAAACTATCTACATGCTGACTGCCGATACGATGATGTTTAACGGCGTATTTCCTGAATTCGTCTTTATCTATGTTCATTTTTGAATTTATAATTAATATTTAACATTTATTTCGAAAGAGCTATAAAAAAGAAGAGATCGAAATAAATGGCCATAAACCAAAAACAATCAAATTATTTCAACTCCAGAAACTTATTATACTCTATATCTTTTTTATCTAAGGTAATAACACCCTTCAGATAATCAAACACATGCTGTGCTTTTACTTCTTCAAAAATACGATTTGCATTCTCCTTATTCTGTAAGAACTGCGCTGTATATTGTCCCAGTTGTTCTTCAGAAAGCGGCTGCGGACTGTACATACGGAACTGTCCGTCAAGGCGATTTTTAGCAGCTGCAAAAACTTCCTCGTATTTGATCTCTAATTTATTATCCTTGATAATCTTGTTCTCAATTAAAGTCCAGCGCAGATTACGTGCAAAATCATCATAACCTTTTTCCAATTCCTCTTCGCTCAACTTTTCGTTCGTTGCCTTTAACCAACGTTTCAGGAACTCATCAGGCAGGCTAAGCTTCACCTTATCCAGACCAAACTGGAACAAATCTGCCTGAAGCTTCTGATCAGCATTCTGAACCATCATACTCTCAAGTTCTTCCCTGATCTTCTGCTCAAATTCAGCTTCTGTCGTTACAACATTTTCACCGAATATCTTATCAAAAAACTCCTGGTTCAGATCGCCTTCTTCCAGTCGATTTATATTTTTAACTGTTAATTTAAATTTAGACTTAAGATCCTGAGCATCCTCTTCAGAAATATTCAAAAGCTTTGCAATTATTGTTGCATTGCTATCAAATGCTTTCTGAATATCCAGAACCACTTCATCATCTTTTTTAAGACCAATCAATGATTTCTTAATCTTCGAATCTTCAACCTGATCTAAACGAACAGATGCCGTATTCGAAATTCCTCCTTCAAAAACAGAACCATCTGCAGCAATCTGACTTAAATCTGCATAGATAACATCATCATCTGCCGATACGTCAGGATTTGACATTTTGCCATAACTTTTTCTAAGGTTTTTGATCCTTGAGGCAAGTGTATCTTTATCAACTTTAACCTGATAATAGGTTAATTTATCTTTTGATGAAAAATCAAGATCAAATTCAGGAGCTATTCCCAGTTCATAAATAAACTCAAATTCATCTGTAAAATCCCAGTTAAACTCTTTGCTATCATCGATTTTAGGTAATGGCTGCCCAAGTACTTCAATCTTATTCTCGCTGATGTAATTACTCAGGGTATCATTAAGGATATTATTGATCTCATCGACCAGAATATTCTTCCCGTACATCTTTTTAATATGGGCGGCTGGAACCATACCGGGACGAAATCCGGGTAGTTTTGCTTTTTTCGCCTGCGCTTTGATCGCTTTTTCTACTCGTTCTTTGTAATCTTCAGGATTAATCTTAACAGTAAGTACAGAATTCAGATTGTCTATTTTGTCCTGTGTAATGTTCATTTTATATGTTTTATGTCGTTTTTGTTTATACAAAAATTCCCCGGCTTATAGCCGGGGAATTAATCAGTGCGGATGAAGGGACTCGAACCCCCACGCCGTGAAGCGCCAGATCCTAAGTCTGGTGCGGCTACCAATTACGCCACATCCGCATTGTTAGGATTATTTTCCAAAATCTCCCGGATGCTTGAATATGTTATTGGTTAACGATATTCATCACAATTCCGATATATTTCGGTCGGCAAAAATAACGTTTTTCTATCTAACTACAAAATGATTTATGCTTATTATTTAAGCTTATCATTTTATTTTTATCCTAATGACCTCAAATAGGCAGGGCTGAGAAGAAGTCTGCTACCATACCAGGAGAACATTTCGCCATCAACAATTGAAACCAGGGCATCCGGACAAATATTTTGAATCTCCTTAACATGCTCATCTTTAAAAGGATATGGCTCAGAAGAAAGAAAGATACATTCAGGATTGAGGTTTTTTAGCTGATCAACACTAATTTCCGGGTAACGATCATCATAAATCGCATTATCAAACCCTCCTCTGCTTAAAATATCATCAATAAAAGTTTGTTTTCCTGCCAGCATGTAGGGATCCTTCCATATAAAATAAGCAGTCCTGGCCGGTTTATGTTTTTTATTCAAATTCAAAAACTGCTCATTAATATCATCTGCAATGATATTGGCCTTTTCTGACCTGCCCGTCAATTCACCAATCTGCCTGATCATATCAATCGCTTCAGGCAGAACCTTTATATCGCTCATCCAAACAGGAAATTCCCTCATCAGTTCCTCTATCTGAGCTCTGTCATTCTCTTCTTTGTTCCCGATTATGAGATCGGGCTTTAATTCGCGGATCTTGGCAAGATCCAGCATTTTTGTGCCCCCAATTTTAGTTGATCTCTTAAATTTTTCCCTGGGATGAATACAAAATTTTGTAATACCAATGATTTCTGTGTCCAGTCCCAAATCAAAAAGCAATTCTGTTTGTGATGGAACCAGAGAAATAATCCGTTGAAGCGGATGCGGAATGGAAATAAGCCTTCCCATCTGATCGGTAAATGTGCGCTTTTGCATACTTTTACAAAGTAAGCTAATTTTTATAGATGCCTAAATGGATTCAATATTTTCTACTGCTAATATCGCTTACAGGCTATATTCTGCTCGGATATTATATTGAAAGATCCAATTTTCTGCAGCTAATCAGCGTTTACGGCTCCTTATTTCTGATTGTCTATATTCTTCAAAAAAATAGCAGTCCAGATAATTTCAGACTTCTGCTGCTGAGTGGTATACTCTTCCGGTTTTGCCTGATCTTTTCGATACCCGCTCTTTCTGATGATTTTTATCGTTTTGTCTGGGACGGAAGGATTCAGCAATTGGGAATTAACCCCTTCGACTTTACTCCTGCACAATTTATTAAACAGCATTCTGATCCATTGCTGCACAAAATCTTTCCTTATCTCAACTCCCCTGATTATTACAGTGTCTATCCACAAATTTGCCAGTCGATTTTTAAAATAGCATCCGGAATTGGTGGCGATAATCTTTACCATACGATTGTCATTTTAAAATCTGCTATCTTCTTATCTGAACTGGGAACAATCCTCCTTCTAAAAGAACTTCTTTCGGCAAGAAAAAATACCCAATCCCTTCAACTGATCTATATTCTAAATCCGCTGGTAATTATAGAACTCAGCGGGAACATTCATTTTGAAGCTTTTATGATATTCTTCATGCTCTTTGCAGTTTGGCTGATTAATAATCAAAGCTATATCAGTTCAGCCGGAGCATTATCACTTGCCGTTCAGACGAAATTATTGCCTCTGATCTTTATTCCATTAATCTTCCGGCAAATCGGCCTGAAAAAGACAATTTATTATGCAATTATTTGCCTGATTATCACAGTAGCATTGAGTCTGATATTACTTAATTCCACAGAACGATTTGCTCATTTTGCAGAAAGCCTGAGACTTTATTACGGCAAATTTGAATTTAATGGAGGCTTTTATAGTTTGTTCAGATCCATTGGTCAATGGTTCCTGGCATATAATCCCATAGCTGTATTGAGTAAGATCATGATCGCTCTGGCTCTATCCGGGATGATCTGGGTATACTTCAGAAAGTTTGAACTTTTGAATGGAATGTTTTGGCTGCTGACTATTTATCTGGCATTCTCTGCGGTAGTCCATCCCTGGTACTTAACTCCCCTTGTCGCACTTTCTGCCTTTATCAGATTTCGTTTTGCTTTGATATGGTCAGCTATGATACCTTTAAGCTATTATACTTATAGTGTGATCCCTTACAGTGAAAATTATTGGTTTACCTGGATTGAATATCTGCTTATTATCGGATTCCTTATATGGGAACTTAATAAACCGGAATTGTCGCAAAATTAATCTGAAATACTTCAGGATTATTCGTCGTAGAAATCCTGCAATGAACCAAAATAATTCAGATTCCAACCATCGATCATATCATCGATATCAGAATCAGGGATATTTATATGCCTGAGTTCAACAGAAGTGCCATTTTTGTCGGGATGGAGAATAAAGGTCACAATTGATTCCTCTGGCTGATCTCCAAAATACCATTGCTGAACAATCCTTTTGTTTTCTACAAACTCAATGTTTTTTCCGCAAATGCTATCATCCCATAGCGAAAACTCTGAGCCAGGTTCGGTGCTCATGATTGCTTCAGCTCCGGTCCATAGAGAGATAGTCAGTGGGTTGGTCAGTGCGAGGTAAACTTCTTCCGGACTTGCCTGTATCAGATAATATTTCTTAAAGTCTTTCATAATTGTGAATTGCAAATCTAATACAAATGCCACGATAATTTAATCCGGCTTAATGAATTAATGTCTGGTACAGCAAGCTGAACAAATATGCGAAAATCACTTTTTTATTTTTTTTAGCAACATTTTGTAATAGCTGTCGTCATATAGTCAAGTAAAGCAATAGGAAATGTAGCAATCTATGGTAAGTCAGGATCAAAATACTAAAAATCAGTCTATTAGCCCAGAACGCAGACCTATAACTCTAAAACTGAGTTATATGCCTGATCATGTCCCTCATCTATCTGATGCCCTTGATTTTGTTATTGAGAAACTGCAATTCATGCCAACTGAAAAGTTCTTTTTAAGTGAGGCTCCTAAAAATGAGCCCATTCAATTGAGAGATAGTAATGGTAATTTATTAACCCTTATTATGCAGGAAATTGAATATAAACCCGAATTCAATTATATCATTTTTCATACAAATGATTGCCTGAGGGATTACCATAAATACACTCTTGCAGGGGTTGAATTTATAAGCAGGCCTGAATATACTGATGCAGGTCTCAGGGTAGATTTCCTGGGACATAAAGAAAACAGATACACTTTATTGGAAGAAAGAATATATACCGATATATAGTTTAAAAGAAAATGAAATACTTACGTGTACTTAAGAATAAAAATCAGATAGCAAGCGAAACTGTAAAGCAAGCTTTTTATCCTGAGCACATAAGCAACTTTTCAATGCAAATGGTATTTAGTGGTAATTCGACTTATGATATCGGGAAAAGACATTTAAATCTATATCCCGACAGTTTTCTAGCTTTGAATCAGGGCACACAATATTCCAGTAAGGTAGATTCCAATATACCGGTGAATATGCTTTCAATCTCTTTTGCTCCTGAATTTCTGAGTGATTTTTACAGAACCCAGCATAAAAATATTAACACACTACTGGATGATCCTTTCAACTCAACTGATCATTCTGAGGGATTCTTTTTAGAAACTATCTATCCCTTTTCAGGTGACATGAAGTATAACATCATGAACCTTAAAAACCAACTTGAACAGGAGTCGCCTGATGACCTACTTATTAATGAATATCTCCACCATAGCCTGATCAACTACTTTAAAATCTATCATAAAGAGGTTTCTAATAAATCAGAAAATCTTAGTTTTCTGAATAAAAGCACAAAGATTGAGATACTCAAACGCCTTACTTTTGCAAAAGAGTACATCTCGAGCAATTACAATAAAAACATATATCTTGAAGATATTGCGCAGACTGCCTGTTTATCCGTAAATCATTTATTGCGTACATTCAAACAGGCTTATGGCATATCTCCACATCAATACCTGATAAAAGTGAGGATAAACAGATCAAAATATCTGCTCACTAACACAAGATACACGCTGAACGAAATCGTGGAAATAGTTGGATTTGAATGTCCAAGTTCATTTATAAGACTTTTCAAAACAATGAACAGTATCACTCCCGGGAAATATCGTCTGAATCTTCAGACAAACTAATTTAGCTTTTCCCTGCTGTAAGGGAATTCAATTTTTCTGAATTTGCCGTTTACAGTACCTTCAATCCAGGCCAGTACATTGTTTGCTGATTGGTATTGATAAGAAATTCGCTGAGGAAAGTCATGATTCTTATTTTCAAAAACAAAAATTCCATCTTTCGCCGAAATTAATTTGAACCTAACTGTAGAATCATTACCTGGTCCGTTTCCGCTTGGTTCGTAATAAATACTACCACCAGATTCGTACAATTTTATCGTTTCAAGTAAGGTACTGTCACCAGCAGTACTTATCGAAAAACTGATTCCATCCATCCCTGAATCTTTGCTCATTTTCCAGGATTCAACAATACGACCTTTTGCCGTATTCATGGTCCAGCTTCCTTTCAGAAAATCAAAATCACTAAGCGAAGTTCTTTGCTGGGCAATTGAAGCAAAACATAGAACAAATAAAAAACTAAACAGCAACATTTTTTGTTTCATAACTACTCAGGTGAATAAGCTCTTTCTTTTATAAATAATCCTAAATAAAGATCAGCATTCTAATGAAATAAGTTTGGTATCTGTGAAAAGATTTAAGCAAAAAAATCATTGATTTTTTCGAAAATATCCTTCATCTGCAGACCATTTTTTTTCGTCTATTCTGCGCTTATTTTTCTCCTTAACAAAATTTAACAGACTATAAGTTGAATGATTTCAAAATTTTCAAATTTCTTGTTCTAAAACAAAGAATTTCAAACAAGAAAACTAATCATATTTTATTAATTATCAATTAGTTACAAA
>CAZGCG010000081.1:0-11734 GCA_964524205.1 uncultured Sphingobacterium sp.
GGTTTAAACTTAATATCCTCTCCCAAATCGGTGATGTATCCGCCCTGTAATAAATAATGAGGTTTATAGGCAGTTGCTGAATGTGAATCAATACCCAAATCCCTGTAATAAAAAAAAGGTGATGAAAATCCGGCATAAAATTTCTCGGAGAATACCATTAATCCAAATCCAAGATTCGCCCTCAGGGAATTCTGATCAGCAAAAACAGGATCTATGCCGGCAGTAGTACTCCCTGACTGACTGTATTGCCCAACGTATTTTCCTATACCAGCATTTAATCCAAGGGCAAAATAGGTTCCGTCACCTATCGCAACTTTATGGGCTGCAGTCCCCAGAACCCCATTTTCACTAATAACTTCTCCAATCTGATCTCTCATCAGAATCAACCCCAATGATGTCTTTGATTGCTTTATCGGGCTATGAACAGAAACAGTTTGAGTATTGGGAGCACCTTTAAATCCAACCCATTGTTGCCTTGCAAGAGCTGTGACATTAATCGCATCATCAATTGAGGAATATGCCGGATTGATCATTAATCCGTTAAACATATATTGAGTAAACATTGCCTTCTGTTGTGCGGATACAGAAAAAATATCACCAATGAATAACAAGGAGGCAAGTAAAACGACTTTAATCTCCTGCAATTGGTATTTCATTGATTCGGCTTTTCTTGATTGTTAATGTTCTGACCCTGAGTTTTCACTACACACATTAGCAATTGAAGAGAATAATTGCTTAAATTCAACCAACATAAGTCAAGGTTGAAATCTTGATTCTTTTACGTTAAACAAGATAATTTGTTACCAATTACCTTAACTATTGGCTGTCGCAATTAAACTTTAACCCTGGATTAAATATTTTCATTTTTTCTTAATTTGTATGCCTGATCAGAAAAATTGAATCATCCTATTTAACTACAAAGACATGTTCTTCTACCTATCAAAGATCCTGACATTCCTCATTTCTCCAACGGTAATTGTCCTTTGTGGTCTAATACTCGCAGTGATCGTAAAGAGGCCAAGCCTAAGAAAAAAATTCCTTTTTGCCTCTCTGGGTTTACTTCTTTTTTTCAGCAACCCATTTATCATTAATCAACTCTTAAAATACTGGGAACCAAAAAGCAATATGAATAAAACAGAAGTTTATGATACCGGGATAATACTCAGTGGCTTCATGGGATGGGATAAAGAAAGCGGTAGCGTAAGTTTTGGAGAAGCTTCGGACCGTCTTACAGAAGGGCTGATACAGTACAGAAAGGGCAGAATTAAAACAATAATTATTAGTGGTGGTAGCGGAAGTCTGGTCGATGACACACGTGAGTCAGTATTGGCAAAAGCATTTTTAACTGAAAATTGTGGAGTCCCGGATTCCATAGTCATCATAGATACAGTTTCAAGAAATACCTATGAAAATGCTGTAGAAACAAAAAAAATCATGAATGCCAGAGGACTAAAGTCCGCAATCATGATCACTTCTGCATGGCATATGAGAAGAGCAGAGGGATGCTTTAATAAGGTTGATTTGGATGTTGACATCCATCCAATTGATGGTATGTATAATGAGCAGGGACCTAACCCATCTAACCTGATTATTCCAAATACCGGGAGTATCATTAAATGGGAAAACCTTATGCATGAAATTGCTGGGATTATAATCTATAAATTACAGGGATATAATTAATTTGAAGGGACAGGGAGCTATTAATTAGACGTCCGTTTCCTTAATTGTACCAGCCCCTCGTTATTTACACTGTAAACCTGCTCATCACTGCTGATAAAGACCATAAACTGGTTTGTACCTGCTTCCATCCAAAGTTTATTTTTCTTCCCATCAACAGAAAAAATAAGCTCATTTATCCCCAACTTAGAAAGGTCAGATGCATAGGTCATATTTTTTTTAAAATAATCCTGCTGCAGATAATACACATACCAAAGATGCTTTTTCTGTTCCTCACTATAAGGAATGGTAAAAGAATTCCTTGAATCTCCTGACGCTTGTTTACTAAAGTGCAAATAAGCCCAGCGTTCCGGGAAATGCATATTGATCAGCCCTTGTGGAGACCACACCCAGTTATCTTCAGGCAGATTCCTGCCATCTGTTCCTTTCAACTTGATATATTTACCGTCCTTTACCTCAGTCTGCCATTCTACTCTCGAAAAATTTATTCTCCAGAAATCGCCATCAGCCGGTATTTTTGGTGAATTGCCAATAGTTACTGCCCAAAATGGAATAAAAATTTCGACAGTCCAACCCTTATCTATATCTGATGGATTATTTAATGTTCCCTGAATATCCACTGCCCATTTCATGCCCGGAGCATTATATGCTATCATTGCTCCGCCGCCATTCCGGTAGGGTTTGGGCATAAACAAATCGAACATGGTATTTAAGGCATTGATTTCGAACTCATAATAACGATGTGTATCATTATCAGGATCAATAAATACTTCGAAATCATTATCATAAAAAACGATATCATCATAGTTTTTTAAATAAGCCCATACATGGGGATCCAGGAGTTCAGCAGCAATATATAATCCCTTGTTATCCCAGGACATTTTTGCACGGGTGTTCCATTTTGGGAGAGGTTTGCGGTCAGCTTCAATATCTTCAAAATTATCTGTCCATTCGACATTTTTCCAAACCTCATCATCCAGTTTACCATCGATTTTTGGCGACTCGGAGTTAAAAAATACGGTATATTTCTTTGGAGTAGATAATAAATCCTCTTTCCCGGCAAATTTAGGCTGTGCATTAGTTAAAGATATTGTCAGGAGAGTTAGAAGGCTTGAATAAAGCAGATGAAATTTAATAGCAGGATAAACAGTTTTGGTGGCCATTCAAAAATTTTAGTATTACTATGCAAAGGTGGAATTTAAGAAGATTATTTATGATTCAGAACTAAAATTAAATAAAGGTAGCCCGGTAAATAATGAATAACATTTCGATAAACAAGCAAGAAAAAGAAAGAAAAAAGGCCCGAAACTATACTGATTTTCAAAGTGGTATAATTTTCTTTATTCTTGCTTTTTAATATCTTCGCATTTCAGAACCAATTTTAAAACGATCATAAATTCATGAGAAAATCAATCAAGCTCTTAGCTATAGTCTTTTTATTTTCAGGCAGTATTACCTATGCCCAAAACAACGATCCGATTGTACAGCAGATCATTAAAGAAGCAAGTGAAAACTCACAATTGAAAAAACTAGCCCATGAGCTAACTGATGGCATCGGCCCAAGGTTAGTTGGAACACCGCAAATGAAACAAGCACACGACTGGGCAATTGCAAAATATGAAGGCTGGGGAATTCCTGCCAGAAATGAAAAATGGGGAGAATGGCGCGGATGGGAAAGAGGTATAACCCATATTGATATGATTCACCCACGTACAGAATCGCTTGAGGGAATGCAGCTGGCATGGAGTGCTTCGACCCATGGTAAAACTGTTACTGCAGAAACAATTATTCTGGCAGATGTTGCCGACTCAATTGCATTTCAAAACTGGTTGCCTAATGTAAAGGGTAAATTCGTAATGATCTCTATGCAGCAGCCCACAGGAAGAGATGACAGAAACTGGGAAGAATTTGCTACCAAAGAATCTCTTGAAAAAATGAAGGCCGAGCGTACTGCAGCAGTAAATGCATGGCGCAAACGTCTCAGCAAAACAGGATTGAGTCCGAAATCATTGGCGATAGCCCTCGAAAATGCAGGAGCCGCAGGTATTTTTGCCTCAAACTGGTCTGCAGGATTTGGTGTAAATAAAATATTTGGTGCTCAAAGTACCAAGATCCCAACCATTGATCTTTCACTTGAAGATTATGGAATGCTTTACCGTCTTACAGAATCAGGTGTTAGCCCAAAGATTAACTTACGTGCCGACTCAAAACAACTGGGAATGGTACCTACATTCAATACTATCGCTGAAATCAAAGGATCTGAAAAACCAGATGAGTATGTCGTACTTTCTGCACATTTTGATTCATGGGATGGTGGAACAGGTGCTACAGATAATGCTACCGGAACAATTACCATGCTTGAAGCGATGAGAATCCTTAAAAAAGTTTATCCAAACCCAAAGAGAACCATTCTTGTTGGCCATTGGGGTAGTGAGGAACAGGGACTTAACGGATCCAGAGCATTTGTTGAAGATCACCCGGATATTGTCAGAAATATTCAGGCCCTGTTTAATCAGGATAACGGAACCGGACGGGTTGTTGATCTTTCGGGTCAGGGATTTTTACATGCTTACAGTTATTTAGGCAAATGGTTACAGGCAGTGCCTGATGAAATCAGATCGGAGATTAAAACTAATTTCCCCGGATCTCCAGGTGGTGGTGGATCTGACTACGCATCCTTCGTAGCTGCAGGTGTTCCTGCATTTTCATTAAGCTCATTAAGCTGGGCTTATGGAACTTATACCTGGCATACCAACCGTGATACTTACGATAAGATTGTATTTGATGATGTTCAAAAAAATGCAATTCTGACAGCGATTATGGCCTATAAAGCAAGCGAGGATCCAACACCAGCGTCCCGCGAAAAAAGTATTCTTCCATTTAGCCAAAGAACAGGCCAGCCAATGTCATGGCCTACACAACGCAGCCCTATTCGCAAAGGTGGTGTGAATTAAAATAAATTAATGCTGTTCGACATGTTCCGCAGGGCAAGTCGAACAGCTTATTAGCGATTATATTACCAGTAAACCGTTTTGCCTCAAACTATTTATTGCTTTTCCATACCAAAATGGTTCAAAATCCTCTCCAATAGCCATCTCATAACCTTCTTTGGCTTCACGAAAGGTCATTAACTGCTTAGTACCCGGACTTATATTTTGAAGAAATTTTATAAGCCATTCTGCTTCCTTTTTCGCTGTCTGTACGCTGAAACTACCTTTCTTATCATAGAATTTCAATTCTATCACTTCCCATTGTCTTCCTTTTTTGTTTTTTGTGAGACTGTTCATCTCAGGATAGGTACCCAACCAGACAATTTTTGCATCAGGCTTGATTATGAATGAATCATCCTTCATCAGTGCGCCTTCAATATAGCCAGGATCAATTTTGGTCTTCGGTACTTTATGTTCAAACCATTCCTGCAATGGGTAATCAAAGCAGATTCCATGCATATAATTAAACAATGATTTCTTTAAGCCATAACTAAACAGTTCATGGTCAGTGCCACTTTTATCAATGTGTACTATATCATTATTTGCAAAGCTGCCACCTGTGCTGCAGGCTTTTTCAACTTTGAACTTTTCGGGATACATCCCCACCGGACTATGAGCTGTCATTGCAAACTGATGCCAGAACGCCGACTGAAGGACTCCTTCCTCAAACATTTGTCTTACCATTTCAAGTGAATCGATGGTCTCCTGAGCAGTTTGGGTGGGGAAGCCGTACATCAGATAAGCATGAACCATAATTCCTGCTTCGGTAAAATTATGACAGACCCTGGCAACCTGCTCAACTGTTACCCCTTTTTGGATCAGTTCCAGCAGGCGATCGGATGCCACTTCGAGACCGCCGGATATTGCGATACAACCTGATGCTTTTAAAAGCAAACAAAGATCCCTTGTAAAACTCTTCTCAAAGCGAATGTTTGTCCACCAGGTTACAGTCAGTTTTCTCCTGATAATCTCCAAAGCAAGTGATCGCATTAAGGCGGGTGGTGCAGCTTCATCGACAAAATGGAATCCCCGCTCACCTGTTTGTTCAATCATTTCCTCCATCCTGTCGCAAAGCAGACCGGCCGCAACAGGTTCATAAACTTTAATATAGTCAAGTGAAATATCGCAGAATGTGCATTTGCCCCAATAACAGCCGTGGGCCATCGTGAGCTTGTTCCACCTTCCGTCGCTCCACATGCGGTGCATTGGGTTGACCACCTCAATAACCGAAATATATTTATCAAGCAGCAGGTCACTATAATCAGGAGTACCTACATCAAACTGCTTGTAATCAGGAGAAATACTACCATTGCAATACTTCAACTTTGAATCAACCATTGCAAAAGTCTGTTTCAACTCTTTCAAATCACGCTTTCCATCTAAATATTCGCAAAGATGTTCCATTGGAGCTTCTCCATCATCCAGACAGATAAAATCAAGGAATTCGAATACCCTTACATCTGAAACTGAACGCAATTCAGTATTCGGGAAACCACCTCCCATTGCAATTTTAATTTCAGGATAGTGCAATTTCAGCCATTGGGCAATACGGAAAGCAGAATAAAGGTTTCCTGGAAATGGAACTGAGAGCGAAACAAGCTCAGGTCTCAACTTCGTAATATTCTCTTCCAGAAGGCGCAAAAGGATTCCGTCGATATAGGTATTATCAAGTTGTAATGCTTCGTATAATTCATCAAAAGCTGATGCAGAACGTCCCATTCGCTCAGCATATCTGCTGAATCCAAAATGTGGATCGATGCACTCAACAATCAGATCAGAAATATCCTCAAGGTATAGGGTTGCCAGGTGTTTTGCTTTATCCTGGGTACCCATAGTACCGAATGCCCAGTCGAGATCGTCCAGCTGCTCAAATCGTGAAGCTTCCGGTAGAAAATCCTCCTGACAAATCAGGTGTGAAAGTGTTGGATTATGACCCTGCAGGAATGATATAACAGCATCAATGGTATTAATGTAATGTGATTTGAGAGCTATAATTCGCCTTGAATTTTCTGAAATAGTCTCTGTGTGTATGATCTGATTGAACAAGTCTTCCAATCCGGATCTGGAAAACAGCCTCAAAATGACTTCAATTCCAAGATCAGCCTGATATGAAGAAATATTTCTTGTGTTAAGGAAACCCTTTAGATATGCAGTAGCAGGGTATGGCGTATTCAACTGCGTAAAGGGAGGGGTTAGTAAAAATACCTTCGTTGCCAAATCCTGAAATTTTAAAATCTAATATTTTGCTCAAAAATTAATGATACAATTTTAGGCTATGATTGATCCCTAGACTTGCAATATTACGATTTAAATACTCGACTCCCGAAATACGTTGCTGATAGAGGTTAATATAACCCAGCTCGACCGTCAGATTTTTGACCAATTGATAATTAAGTCCGGCATAAAACCGGTTCTGATCAAACGAATTAAACAGTATGCCCTTATGAGTGTTGACATAAATCCCATCACTTAGTTTAAGATAAACGTCGTGATCATGATCTTTCGAATTGATTAATTTACATTCAAGAGCTAACATATACGATATCCTTTCCACAAATCTATATCCATCAATCAATGAATCATCCTGTTTCTTATGGATGAATCGCTCTTCCATCCGGTAACGGTGACTTAAATGAATTGATCTTAAATTGTGACTATACCCCAGATCGTGATTAAGTCTTATTTCAGGGACCTTTAATGAACTTGAAAACTCAGGATCACCAGGAGAATTTAAATAATAGGCAATTCCATTTCTAAAACTAAAATTTTTAAATGGCTCAAAACCTAGCTGTGATTTACAGAACATCTGCGATTGCTTGACAGGATCAGTATAAATACGTTCCTGAATTTCAACATTCAAGGACCATTTTGGTGAAAATTCAAGTTCAGAAGTATAGGCTGCAACGGCAAGGCTTTGCCGGGTAACTTCTTTCCGGAAATCCTGGGCATATACAGAATACGAAACTAATACAAAGGATATAATCTTAAAAAGGATCCCAGCAGATCTCAGAAACATAGCAGCAAATATTGCCTGAAAATAATCAATGGATTTGAAAATTGAACGGGATAAGTATCAGATAACAAATAAATTACCTGAAATCAGGTGAGGTTTAATAACTAATCAAGCCCGGCATCAGGATTCAATAGTTAACAGTTTAGTATCTTTGCAAAATATTAAATTATAATCATGGTAGAGATCGGCAAATTCAATGAGCTAAGGTTTATAAAAAAGACTGAAAATGGTCTCATCTTGACTGAAGGAGAGAAAGAAGTTCTGCTACCCTATGTGTATGCTCCGGAGGGTGCAGAGATTGGCGACAACCTTCATGTTTTTGTTTATATCCACAGTGATGGCCGTTTAATGGCTACCACTGAAACTCCTATAGCCCAGGTTGATGAATTTGCTTTTCTGGAGGTTGTTGATGAAAATGAAAATGGTGCATTCATGGATATGGGCATAGGTAAGGATGTATTTGTACCTAATAAAGAGCAAAAGCGCCCAATGAAGATTGGACAGAAATATGTAGTGTTCCTTTATAATGATGAGAAAACCGAACGCATTACAGCCTCCTCATATCTGAGTGATTTTATTAATCAGGATGAACATGATTTTGAAGAGGGAGATGAGGTAAGACTGCTGATCACGGATGAAAGTGATCTGGGATTCAGTGCCATCATCAACCAACGATTCATGGGACTACTTTACCGGAATGAAGTTTTTGAAGACCTGAAACCCGGAGATCAAAAACGTGGATTTATAAAAAAAATCCGGGAAGGAAATAAAATCGATCTTAGTCTGCAGGTAATCGGCTTCAAACATATTCTTGATCTGAAAGATAGCCTGATGATTGACCTTCAGGAAAATAATGGATCAATCCTGTTGGGGGATAAAAGTTCGCCTGAAGATATTTACAACCGGTTAAAGATTAGTAAAAAGGCCTTCAAAAAAGCCATTGGGAGTCTTTATAAGGAACGTCTGATCATAATATCTGACCATGAGATAAAACTAGTCCCGAAAGAAAAGGACTGATCATGGAGGCATGATGCTTGTTTTTATCAAAAAAGTCTTAAATTAATAGGAATATCCAACATCTATTCAAAAATACTTCAATGAAAAGAACGCTTTTAGCTATTGTTCTTATAAGTCTGGGACTTACTGTAAGGGCACAAAACAATATTCCTGCTGCTGCAATACAAATTCAAACAGCCGAACTGGCTGCACCTGCTGATAAACGTGGGGCTACCACTGTTTATGGTTATTCTGAAAAAGGAGAATTCATCCTGCTCAGAAAAGGAACAAACGAAATGATCTGTCTGGCAGATGACCCTAAAATTCCAGGATTAAACGTGGCCTGTTATCACCAGGATCTGGAACCATTTATGAAAAGAGGACGTGATTTAAAAAGTGAAGGCAAGACTCCCAAAGAAGTGGCTGAAATCCGTGATCATGAAGCAAAAAGCGGTTGGTTTCCTATGCCAAAACAACCTGCAAGCTTATTCGTTTACACCGCAAAAGCTGAAAACTATACTCCTGAGACAGGCCTTGTTAAAGATGGTTATTTGAGATATGTAATCTATACTCCCTACGCAACAGCAGCAAGTACTGGCCTGCCCCTAAAACCTGATGCACCCGGTATGCCCTGGCTTATGGATCCCGGAACGCACAGAGCACATATTATGATCAGCCCTCCACCGAAAAACTAATTGCTTGCTTTAGATATTTAAGGAACCGGACTTAATGGCTCTTCATCATGAATAGTTTTTCTATTCAGAAAAGCCTCTTTTTTCATACTTCTTGCTGCTACTACGGCACTGATAAGCATTAAAATTGCTCCCGCAAAGAAGGGAGCACCTGCAAATTTAACATCCCCTTCGGGCCTTGTAAACCAGGCAAATAAATTAGTCATGAGCAAAGGCCCGACAATAGAAGTAGCACTCATTAAACTGGTTAAAGCCCCCTGTAATTCTCCCTGCTCATTTTTGGGAACATTGCCTGAAATTATAGATTGTAAAGCAGGGCCTGCAATACCGCCCAGACAGTAGGGAATTAAGAAGACAAACATCATCCAGCCTTCAGTAGCGAAAGAAAACAGAAAGAGACCAAGGGAATATAGTCCTAATCCTACATAGATACTTTTCTCATCACCCAGTTTGGGGTTAATATATCTGATCAAGCCCCCCTGAACTATGGCAATAAGCAAACCAATGACTGTTAATGAAATACCCATTAAGGTGTTACTCCATTGGAATTTTTCTATGTTGAAAAAGGTCCAGGTACTTTGAACAGCATGGCCTGCGATATAAACAAAAATAAGTGAAACAATCAAGCCACCTACACCTTTGTACTTCTTAAGTTGTAGCAGAGAGCCAAGCGGATTGGCACGCTTCCACTCAAATGCTCTCCGATGTTCCTTTGCCAAGGATTCAGGAAGTACAAAATAGCCATAGATCAAGTTCAGGAAAGTCAGAATTGCTGCTGCCATGAAAGGAACCCTGGGACCAAACTCACCTAAAAGTCCGCCAATGCCCGGACCAATAATAAATCCCAAACCGAATGCAGCCCCAATCATCCCAAAATTTTTAGCCCGGTTTTCGGGAGTACTGATATCGGCGATATAAGCTGTAGCGGTTGTAAAACTTGCACCAAATAGTCCGGCAATTAACCTTCCGACAAAAAGCCACCAGATTGTTGGAGCCATTGAAAGAAAAATATAATCAATTCCAAAGCCTAATAAGGATAAAAGCAAAACCGGCCTTCGTCCATACTTATCACTCAGATTGCCTACAATTGGTGCACAAATAAACTGCATGATTGCATAGGCAAAAGTTAACAAACCTGCCCATTGTGAAGCCTCACTAATATTTCCCTGAATCAGCTCCTCTATTAATTGAGGGAAAACCGGGATGATCAAACCAAGTCCGATGACATCCAGCAAGAGGGTAATAAAAATAAAACTGACAGCAGCTTTACGGGATTTGGGCATGATTTCCTGATCAGATTATTATGCGGCGAACTTAGTCATAATTCAGGGAATTTATAAACCCTTGCGCAAAAAGGGATTAGTCAATAAAATGGTAAAGAAATACTACATCACCTTTAAAAGCAGGTTTATTCTGTCCCTGGATCTCAAGTTCAACACCCAGAACTGCCTTTGTTACTCCTCTAAGGTTGGCAATCGAAACCAATTTTGCTCTTAATCTGACCTCAGAGTTCACAACAACTGCCTGTGCAAATTTGAGGTTCTCAATACCATAGTTAATCTCCATTTTCAGGTTTCTGATATCAATAACCTGCTTCCATAAATAAGGGATCAGAGATAAGGTTAGATAACCATGAGCTATCGTTGCCTTAAAAGGCCCTTCTGTTGCCGCCCGCTCAGTATCAATGTGTATCCATTGATGGTCCAGGGTTGCATCTGCAAATTTTCCGATCTGATCCTGAGTAATTTTATGCCAGGATGAAACTCCAAGTTCCTGTCCAAGAAAAGATTCAAATTCAGGATAATTATTAATTACAAGCATAGTAAAGAGGTATTTATGGGCAAAATGGTTCTTATTTAATCAATCACTGCAAAGTTAATGTTTATTAAGTGATGACTTCCCTGTTTGAAACAGGAATTTGCTTCGCAATATAAATTGCATATTTATAATATGATTCAGAAAAAATCAGACAGGATTTCGAAGCTAAAATTATTCAGCAGCATTTTTCTACTGTCTCTTATCATATTTATTTTCCAACAAAAATCTCAACCCGAGCTGGTTGAAAAATACTATGCCATTGGAATCTATCCCGGGATTCGTACCGGACTTCAATTTATATTCAATAATATTCCATTCAGTGTTGGTGATCTTCTCTATTTGCTCTTGAGTATCGCCATTCTAATTTCAATTTTTAAGTTCCTAAAAGCCATTTTCTATCAGAAAAGAAGAATGGAGAGCACAAAAATTGCTCTTAACATGATTATTTCGCTAGAATTACTTATTCTCATTTTCTATCTGTTCTGGGGGCTGAATTATTTCAGGCAGCCGGCAGCAGAAAGATTGAAACTTAACGGCCCGGAATATTC
>CAZGCG010000082.1:0-8996 GCA_964524205.1 uncultured Sphingobacterium sp.
CAGCTTCTCAGGTTTGAGTATGACAATTTCATTAACAATATCCTCACAAAGGTTTCTTTTTGCAGCAAAACACTTACGAACCTGATCTTCAATACCTGCCGAAACACTATCATCAATCAATAATTTTTCGGCAGTTTTGGGATCTACCTGAACAAGGATTTTGTATAAACCACTTAAAGCTCCATCTGAATAATCAGAGCTAAGCGGGTATAACCATACATTTTTCACTACTTCAATCTCATCAATAATAACCTTTCGGAAATCATTAATGGTAACGGGATTGCTTGTTAGTATTTCTTCCTTTATGAAAAAAGCATTCTTGTGGTAGTCAATCTTTCCAGTTTCATCTGCCAGAAGATCCTGAAGTGGAAAGTCTGTTCTGTAGGCAAGCTCAGTAATACTAAAACATAATTGTTCCAGAATAGTTAAACCCGGATCGTGCAGATTAAAATCAGTCCAGTTATTACCAGAAAGCTGCTGCAGCAATTCAATTCCCCTTTTCCGTAAAAACTCAAAATCCATTGAGGGTTCTTTCGGGGAGGCTTTTTCTATAGTAACTGGCTTGATCATTTAATAGCTAAGAGATTTTATTCGGTTGGATCAAGAAAGAGAAAATCATCCCATAGGCGGGTAATTGTATAATGGATGGCTACATCTTCACCATAATTACTGTTAGATCTTATTTCAAGATTATAATCATGTGTTGTTCCGGTCCACCTTAGATTTAATTTATTCCAGAAAAAGCCATAATAGGTTTGAGTTTTTTTAATCTTACTACCTCTTGGTCCGTAAACACCTAAAGCGACTGCTTGCATCAGAGCAAATCTGCCAGTTCCCTTTTTACCTGTTCTGGCCATAATCTCAAAAGCCTGACAATGATCAAGTTTCTCCAGAATGGTATGCCATTTACCATCTGCAGGTCTAGAACCGCTATTGTAAGTACCGATTCTGCCCTGCATACCAACAAAACCATTAATCTCCATTTTAAAGGAATCATCACACTTGGTACCTATGCCAAGTTTTCCGTTGTTATGGAAAAAGAAACTGTTTTCGGTATCATTTTTCATTCCCTCAGGAACTTCAAATGGTTTTAAAGCGAGACTTGTGGGATCAAGCTCATCTTTAGCGATCAGAAAGAAGGGGTCCTGCTCATTCAGGTCTTTGTAGAATGAGATCAGATTTTTTGCTTCTTCAGTAGAAGATATCCGTAATCCGTTAATTTCGTCCTTTGAAAAGCCATCATCAACCTTATGAACCATAGAATTGATCAGGTCAGAATAATGCTTCTCAGAAGGAACTTTGCCATTTCTAAAGAACTCTTTAAGTTGCTCTCTGCTTTGATACTGCTTTTTCTTTCCCATACCTTTATTTTATATTATGGCTGATAAAAAGGTTAATATATTCGTTTTCATCCAAACTGCCATCAGAAGCCTGGGCTTCCTCTGAACCCGGAGATAATAATTTGTCATAAACAATGAGTTCTTCTGAAATTGCCAGATTACCGATCCCTATCTCTTCAGGATCAGCGTACTCTGCTTCATCCATGATAGTGAACATATGTTCATCTGCAGGAATCAGAACAGCCTCCGGAACAGATCCTCTGATGAAATTTATATTGCTTCTTCCAGGATCATTCATTCCGGAGAGTATTTCACCGGTACGTTCATTATACCAGTTGAAAAAGTGAAGCACTGAAAAACCTGTCAGATATTCAACATAAGGCCTTTTTTTAATGTAATTCAGGAGTTCCGCAATGTAAATCTGGGAGCCTATCTTAAATGATGAACTGGACTCATAAAGCCATGGACATAAATATCTTCTTATATCTTCATTTAGCTTTTGCATATAGTATCCAATATCACCGCTTTGTTTACCACCGAATTTGACCTTCCCTATAAGTTTAATCTTCTCATAAACCGGATTTTCAATGTCAATATCCACAAATGGTGAAATACCTGCCTTAACAAATGTTTTGATCTTATAAAGATCTGCAAGATTTACCCTTGGTTGATTATTGGTAAAAAATGCCTCATCTGCTTCCTTGGGTACTATGATTACCCTGATCTTCCTGCTACCAGATGAATAGATACTGTTAAAGGATGATTCGGGAGAAATGCTTTTTGCCATCAGTAGTTGCGGGAACTCTTCCAGAATAGCCTGCTCGATATCCCTGTTCGTAACCATTCTGTTTTTATGCCTTAATCGCTCACTAACCCTGATATAATACTGATCTGTTGTCTCTGCAGGCCTTCCTCCAAAAGATGAGAATATTTGATTAATCCCTGTAATCCCTGGAATCTTATTCCTGAAAGATTTGATTGTATTTGGTGGAAGTTTAATATCGCTTAGCTGGGAATTGTAATCCATGATACGGGTTGCAGTTAGGGCATGCGGATAAACTCCTATCATTTTGGATCTTAAGTTCCATTTCCCAGCTGAGGCTGCCCTTAACCAATAAAGATTGGGCAATATCCTTGTATTGCCATTTTTTACATCCTCCGGCATTCTGATTCTTACAATTCCGGTATTTATAAAATTATTGGTTGTATCATACAAGACCTCTCCTTTATCAAGAATAACCCATGAATTCTCATACAAATAACTCCAGATAATTGGTTTGGGCTCTTTTGCATGATCAGAAAAATTTGCTTCCTGAAACTGAAACAAAAGGCTGAGTTCCTGTTTTGGATAAAGATCCTCTATACCGATATACAGATTATTTTCGAACTCAAAATCAGGAATAAAATTATAAGGTTGCTTGTCACTTTCAGGGTAAACATTCTCGTAACCAAATGGATACTGATGAATGATCTTTAAGCCCGAGTCTTCGTTCTTTGCTGTTTTGATTAGTACTTCTGAATGTTCAAGAGTATAATCTATCGTTATTGATCTGACGACCGGAATATTGGGAGGATTTGGTAAGGGGCGCTTTTTGGAAAAGCGCTTTGAATTGTGAAGAACAACCTCAGGAAAAATCTGGGGATAAAGTTTTGAACCAAAAGCTTCTTCCGGAGCGGAAAACTCAAGTCTTACAGCACCTTCTGTGAAGTTGGCATCCTGGACTATCCCTTCCTTGTTTAATAAAGGGCGGTTGGGTAATTCAAGCTTCTTTAAATCAATATCCCCAATTTCAGACACTTCAGATAATATTTCTGATCCGAAATCACCTCTGGTCGTAGTAAACAAATTAAATTCCTGTCTTTTAGATAAAGCAGGTTTGAATTTACCCTGGGATAATCCACTAAGCTTCACCTTGAAGGAATCATTGGTAATATTTGCCCGATATTCCTTTAAATAAGTCTCCCAGCCACCTGAAACCCTGGGCAGATCTATCCACTCCATACTGATATTAAAATCCCTGGTATATCTGTTGAATATATTTGTATTCTTAATATCAATGTATGATCCTATAACAGGCTGAGGACCAAATGGATGAAATGGGTTATCCGGACTAAGGTTTCCAATATTGTTCTGAAGTTTTATAGCTCTGCTGCCACTTACATTTGCAGTGATAGTAACCCGTTCCAGCAATAATTTTCTGAAAAAGGAGAAGGGATTATGGGTTGAATAATTATTCAGAATCAGCCTAATAATTGGCCATTCTGTGTCGTAATTTTCACCATGAATTTCTGCTGTATAAATGTCAATGCCCTTATCTACAGGGGAAAGTTCAAACTTTATTTCAAAGTTTCTTTCCTCCATATTGATTTTCACATTATACCATTTTACCTCCTCCCAGCCAGCTGCAGAGGTAAAACTGATTACAAAGGCATCTGAAAGTAATTCATAACTAACTGCTTGTAAAAGCTTCCCGGTTACACTTGCGTAATTCTTAAAATATTGAATCATCTGCAAAAAAGATACCTGTTCAAAATAGATGCTCAACACTATACAACGCTGTCCTTCTGGTTGATAAAGTACCGGAGAAGCCAGTAATATCCCAATTTCTGTGTCCTCCATCGTACGGTCTTCATCTGACAACTCAAACTGGCTTTCTCCGAGTACAGGCCAGGGTTTTATTCCGGTTTGCTGTTCAGAGTACTCTGTAGCCTGAATATTTTTGTGGGATGCTTTATATAGCTCTATCTCTCTTACATCCTGATATTCAATATTCGGCGAAATAACCTGAGTGTGCTCATCCAGAATTAAAGTTCTTAATTCCGGAATTCTAGCTTTAGTTACTACAAGATCCTCATTAATTGAATAAAAAAGAAGATTAGAATCGACCTCGGCCTGTAATTCTTCGCCCCGTTCCAGAACTACCCTATCGAGTGCTGCCGGATCGAACACTATGTGTACTGAATCTGGAGTGGCTGCATTCAATTGAAGCTCAAGAACTTTCTTAAAATAAAAATCAAGATGTTCCGAACTAAGTTTATTTATCTGATTTACAAGATGTTTGAATAGCTCAAGAAAAGTAATACATAAAGAAATATGTGGCGGGTATTCATTTTTTAGGATATCATAATCCTTGTAATAGAAGGTTGTTACTGCCAGAAAATTGTGATATTTTGATCTGAGATTGGTAAAGGTTTCTTTAATAAAATGCAATGCAGGTATGATCCTTAATTTTATCTCTGCAGCGACAGGAAATATTTCAGGAACAGAGATAGTCAGATCAATCAGCTCTTCGGGATGAAGAAAAGCAAATGGTTCACCGAATTGGTGTTCAGCCTGTTTATTGTACGCAATTATCTCTGAGATTTCCTTGCTAAGTCCTTTTATTATTCCTCCGAGTTCGATGCTTACTTTATCGAAATTATTTCCATATTCAAGTCTTTTACAGGTTGAATTGAACACTTCGATGATCTTATGCAGAAATGCGAATAAATTTCTAAGTGCTATAAGAGCTTCTTTATCACCCGATGATATATGAATCCTGTTCTCAAGCTTCTCAAATTGAATCAGATAACTGGTTAGATCAAATTGGGTAATCAGCAGGATAAGAATGTTTTTATCTGATTTAAAAAAGTCCTGCCAGTCACCATCAATCTTATCCTTTTCATTATAAAAATTAACCTGACCTGCAAAATCAGACATGAATTTTAAAAAATCAGAAATTTTACGGTCATCAATTTTAACATAACCCGGATCCAGCGCTTTAATACGCCTTTCATCCTGGGTCATTCCATCAATTAAATCCAGTAGCTGATCATTAGCCATTTATTATACAGAGACTATACGGATGAAACATTAGTTCCTTCAATTAAATAATACGGGAACACAATATTATGTCTGGAATTGGTGATAATTACTTTATAATGGATGTTAATATGCAAAAGTCCGTTCCCATCATTCTGCTCCAGCACTTCTGTGCTAAGAAAGGTAATTCTGGGTTCAAAATTCAGTAGTGCATGGTATATGAGATGATCCAGGCTGGCAATCAAAGTTGAATCAATCTTTTCGAACACCAGACGCTTCAGATCGCAACCAAATTCAGGCTGCATAATCCTTTCGCCGGGTGTCGTACTAAGTATGATTCTGATACTTTCTTCAATATCATTAATATCCGAGACCATTGTAACCGAATGATCCGACTTATTAAACACAGGAGGAAAACTCCAGCCTGTTCCTAAAAAAGATTTTACCTCTTCCATTTTGCCTATCCTCCAATCATAACTGTAGGACAACCCAGAACGATTGAACCCCCATGTGCTGTGGTGTCACCCATTCTGGCAGCCGGTTTTTTTCCGATCATTACCGTGGCAGAGCCTTTTACAATCGCATCCGGAGGACCGACGCAAACACAATTATCTCCCATTACGGCGGCTGGCATTTTGCCGATCAATACAGTTGGAACACCCGGCCCTATAACAGGGCCTCCAACATGCGGAATTGGTGGCAGACCTGGCGTAAGCATCGGACAGGTATGCATATCTGTTAATCTTGCTGCTGGTGGCATATTAATTTATCATTACCATTGCACCTTTTACGACTGTCTGACCGGAGGCAGAAATTTCGGCAGAGGCATTACCTTTTGCAGTAAAGCCCACCTTTGCAGTGTTCGTTATGTTCAGTCCTTCTACGGCAACATCCTGTTTTGAGTTCAGAGATAATTTACCTGTAGCATCCAGTGTAATATTTCCAGTGGCCTTGATTACTATATTTTTAGGACTTTCCATTTCAATACCTGATGAATTCAGTTTTATCGTGTTATTATTCTGATCTTTTATCGTAATTCCTTTATCCTGAT
Organism: uncultured Sphingobacterium sp.; assembly: GCA_964524205.1. Classification (GTDB taxonomy): domain Bacteria; phylum Bacteroidota; class Bacteroidia; order Sphingobacteriales; family Sphingobacteriaceae; genus Daejeonella. The sequence continues at coordinate 6,194 of CAZGCG010000082.1, forward strand.
CGTCTAATGTAATATTATTTCCGCCGGGAGTAAAAATCTTAATGATTTTTTTATCCTCATCGAAATTTATTTCCATTTTTGATCGCGTAGTTATTGCTTTGGTATTATTCTTAGCTTCGTTTGCATATGCTGTAACATGCTTGCTACTATATAATGAACCCAATATCACAGGATGTGATGGATCATCATCGAGAAAACCAAGGATAACCTCATCCCCTATCTCAGGCAAAAAATAAAAACCTGCAGCACTGCTTGCATATATACTGGCCATTCGGGCCCATAGTGATTCATTTCCCGTCATACCCGGAATTGTTACCAAAAGCCTAAACTGGGATTCCGGATCCTTATCCAATTGTTTTACAATGCCAACCTGTAATCCGTGAACAGCCGGAAATTGTCCGGCAGAAGGTGAATACGAGAATTGTGGGAATTCTGAAATTGGTTTTGAATCAAGTCCAAAATCTGCCCTTGTAATCCAGTTTCCTTCTTCTATTGTGTGCTCAACAACAGAAACATAAGCATTACCATTATATCGATCGCCCAAACCAGCAAGTTGAATCATATCCCCGGCATTTACTTTTGCACTTCCCTGAAAAGTAACAGAACCCTTTAAAGCAGATAGTCTCATTCTAAGTAGTTTTGAATCAGCCCAGACTTTCAAATTTGCCGAATCCATTGGTGTACCGGTATAAAGTTTTAAATCTTGCTTACCGAATTCCTTTGATAGAGTTTTTGCATCGAGGTTGCCCTGTTCATTCAAGCTTGGTTCTGAAGCAGCAGAAGCAGCGCTGACAGCCAGACTTGCAGGATCCCATCCGATTGCTTCAATACTTGTTGCCTGCCCTTCACCATCAAATTCAGCATTTAGTGAAAAAATAGATTCACCATACGTAATAGAAAGCACCGGATTTGCTGTTAGAACAGGTTTTTTTACAAGAACAGAATCATCATTAAAGCTTACAACAAGACCACAAAAATCTGCTCTTGATAATATAAAATCCCAATCGGTAGCCGATTTTTGGTATAAATTTTCATATTGAAAGCTTGTTGAATCTACGGTAGTACTCAAAGAATAATTGCTAAATATTGAAGAAATTATATCGGAGTCTTTCTTTTTGAGAAAAACTGAATCATTTCTGTTATAAGTCAATTGAACAGCCTTATGCTTGCATGTAATGATTAAATTGCTGGTACGATCATTACTAATCCTGATTGCCTGTTTAACAATTATACCTTTAAATATCAGTTCATTAACAGAGTCATATCCTGCATTAATTGATATTACAGCTCCCGGAATTAGAGTTGATTTTTCAGAGAGAACAAAATCTCCGGTATCAGGAGCTCCGTCAATAAGTACAACTTCAGCATATGGAATTCTGTTTATTTCATAATAAGTACGAACAGAGACCAAAGGATAGGTATCCTCCAGTACAGTACCATTGACAGAAACACTACAAGTTACGGTTTGTCCAGCGGAGCTTTCTGGTGATGCTATAGGCATATTATTTTTTTATTGGTGGAAAATATATCTGATCTCCGGGTTTGATATCCTGAAAACTATTCAGCCCATTCGCCCTTGCAACCTCAACATAATAAGAACTATCGCCATAAATACGATATGCCATCAATGGCAGTGTATCACCAGCATTAACTGTTCTTAAATGTGTTAAATCGGGTGATGAATTAGCACCTTCCTGAGTTTTTGTTTTATAATCTTTACTCTGAGTTATGGTAATATCAATGGTAGCTCTTAACGCTTTTCCATCCGGATTAAACAAACTATATTTTATATCAATCTTTGAACACACACCAGTGAATTTGAGTGTACCCCAGATGATGAGAAGATAATAAGGACGGTGAATTTCTCCCTGATATTTTGTTACAAGATCAGTGAATTTTTTGATGTAGTGATCAACATCTTTGAAGCCGGCAGGTAATTTAACGACACCAGTACCGTCGACAAAAAAAGTTAGTTTCAGATCACTCTGGCCAATGCTTTTAAAGCTTTGTGTGCCTGCACTAGAACCTATTGTCTGATCCTGTGTATAATCAACTGTTAAGGATCTTTCATAAGCTGAGGGGTTTATGAAGGCGACAATAGAATCTGATTCCACTCCTTTGCAGGAAGGATCTTTAAACCCAAGTATTTTTAACTTAACCAGATTCTGCATATCAGCGTTGAGAAGTATTTTTCATTCGAAGACGAATGGTTTCCATACATTCCTTTACGATCTTGCTTTTAAGAGCCGCCAATTCCCTGGGGTTAATTACCTGGTTTGAGCTCTTATTATTCTGGTCAACTGATACTTTAATAACTAATTCTCTGATTTCTATAGGCATCTTTAATTTACTTTTGTAAAATAATCAAAACATAACTCCATGGTTTCAACAACCAATGAATTTTCCTGCGCTTTGAAATCAGATATTTTCATTGCTACAGGATATGCATTAACGAACCTCCAGGTGGAAATTGGTGCACCAGTCTGATCGAGAAGGTTAAGATTAACAATTTTAGGCTTAAAAGTAAATAATTCGAAGCTATTTCTTGCCCATGCTATAAGTGGGGAGCCTATGAGCATACCTCTTTTGAGAACGAGGTTTTCATAATTAGGAGGGGTGGGGAAACGGTGTACAAACCGATTTTCCCCACCCTCTTCTACATTCTTTGGAGTTATCTTGACATTAAGTCCGCTAACTTCCTGAAAACTACCTTCATTTACTCCCGATATCCCTTCAACATTTACTTTAAAACTAAAGCCGACAGGCGGATAATATTGATCAGTAGTTGCCATTAATTATTATT
>CAZGCG010000082.1:9096-11608 GCA_964524205.1 uncultured Sphingobacterium sp.
TCTGAAGATAAACCGGTTACTTCCTGAAATATAAGCTCTGCATCGTCCCATTTCACTTGAAATGAGAACTTGACTAACGGCCATGTTGCCGTTGACTGTGCTGCTCCATCTTCTGCCATAATTGTAATATTTAAATGTAAATAATAAGTTTAATTAATTGATTATGATTGTTGCATTTGTTGTTGGAAAGTAATTACGATAAATTCAGCAGGGCGAACCAATGCAACTTTTACTGTAATTAACATTTTCCCATCAAGAATATCTGTTGGTGTCATTGTAGAACCCAGACCTATTTGTACATCAAAAGCTACTTCCGGAGCAGCGCCTGCAAGTGCTCCCTGCTTCCAGAGATTAATCAGGAAGTTATCAATCATACTTTTGACAGTTACCCAGGTATTTGAATCATTTGGTTCAAACACGTAAGCCCTTGCTGCTAATTTAATCGATTGCTCAATCATAATCAGAGTCCTTCTCACATTGATATATCTCCAGTCCTGGCTGTTTCCATCCAGTGTACGTCCACCCCAAACAAGACAACCAATTCCCGGGAATGAGCGGATTACATTGATTGATTTTCCGGCCATTACGTCAACATTAAGACTTTGTTGCCCTTCACTTGAAATGTTCACTGCAGGTGCATTCACCATGTTAACAGAAACATTTGCCGGCGCCTTCCATACTCCCCTGCTGTTATCAACCTGGGTATAGATACCTGCCATTGCTCCGCTTGGAGGAAGCTGATTCAATTTGGTACGAATCTCAGAAAGTATGTTGCCATAGGTTGGACTAACTGCTTTTAAACCTTGATGTAAATGCTTTTTAGCTGTAATCAGATCAGCAGAACCTTCTTCCATCTTCGAGCTATCTTCAGCGAATTTTGCATAGATATTCTTAGCATCAACTTCAGGTAATAATTTAGCAAGATCACCATCAACATTCTCGAAATCTATTTCATCATTCTGTACTATTGATGTGTTTAACCATGGATAATAAGCTGCACCATAATTCAGGAAGTTGATACCAATAGCTTCACGGAAATCATTGATCACTACTGCTGTTTCATCTGTAGGCTCTTGTTTCACAACATCAAGAATTGCAAAACGGCTTTGCATTTTAGCGCAGTGTGCAAGTACCTTTTGATAAATTCCATAACATTCTGCACCAAGTGCAATAGCATCAGGAATAACAACCAGAGTAGGTTCAAATTCTTTTTCTAATATGTCAAGAACCTCGAAATCACCAGGCTTTATCTCAAGAGAATCTGCACCCTCATAAAGACCAACAGAAAGGATATAACATGGTCCACCGCCATTTGCATAAAACAAACGGATACTGTTGAACATGTAGGCTATATTACCCTGTTTAAATGCAACCTTTTTTGGTGCCCGGTCAAGCATAAAGGATTCATCATCTCCTAATTTAGAATCCTCGATAGTGAATTTTGATTTGAACCCTTCGCCGAAACATTCAATGTATTCTGCAAACGAAGTAATACGGGTAGGTTTTCCTACCAACGATTTCCCGTTACGCTCTGCCATTGATGTGTAACCAATGAATGCAGGCACAGCAGTTTCTACTGCAACTGCCGAACTAGGGAAGGCGTTCTTTTCTTCCAGGTAGACGCCTGGTGTCATTAGTGTTGATGCCATTTTTTAATTTAGTTTAGTTAATAAATATTTCTGAATAATTGTTGTTTTCTATTGTATTGTCGCTGTTAATTAATGATATCATCGCAGGGTTTGCTTTTGGCAATGCCCGCATAACCACTTTATACCTTCCGGTTTCAGAATCATAATTCTCAACCAACTGAAAATTTTGAGCACTTCTTTCCGTAAAACTGATGGCTTGTTTGGATTTAAACGCAAGACCTGTTGTACCACTGAATTTCAATAACTCGGGACCTTCAAATGGTTCAGTTCCTGTACTGTCAAGTATTGCTGGGTTATTAAGTGATAGCAAATCTTCACTCATTAAAACATATCTCCAGATTGTTTCTTTAGCTTTAAAACTTATTGTATAATTCTCAGGAAGACCCGGAGCAATCCGCAGGTCAAGAACCGCAAATGGCTTAACAAAATAAGGTTCAGGAAATTCATTGAAAGGCTTAAGATCATTTTCTGAAACAAAATCACTGGAATGCACAGAATCTCTCAGCTTAGCTTCATCAGTGGCTGCATTGTAAAAATGAAGAATCTTTTTGCTGATATCATCGCTTTCAATCTCAGTATAGTTATAAAAACTCCTATCAATAAGTGAGGCATTGAATTTACAGTCAAGTATTTCTGAAATAAGATCTTCCCTGCTCCTCTCATTGCCATTGAAATTAGTGTCGAATAAAATTCGAAAACCTCCGGAATATCCTTTAAATAACAATCCATTATTCAAAAATAATAGTTGTGTTGATGAGGAAGGCGTAAAAGCCATTCCTGCAAATACATTGCTTGAAAAATAAGTATGGCTAAACGAAACGTTTAACAATACCTTGTAGGCATATCTCATTGTTATGAATTAG
>CAZGCG010000083.1:0-6678 GCA_964524205.1 uncultured Sphingobacterium sp.
CTGTTGTCGATGGGTTCATGACGGGGATTAATAAAAGCTCAATTAAAGGCCCCGGACTAGAATTCAGCCAGTACCGAAGCTATCAGCCGGGCGATGACTTGCGCTGGCTCGACTGGAAAATGTATGGGCGTTCTGATCGTTATTATATCCGGGAATCAGAGGTGGAAACCAGTATTTCGGTCAGATTCCTCATTGATGCCAGCGGATCGATGAATCATGAGGACGGAGGGGTGAGAAAGATCGACTATGCCCGCTATCTTGCTGCTTCACTGGCATATCTGGCAAATTCACAGGGAGATGCTATCGGCCTGTATGTATTCAATGAGGATGGCTTATTTTCACTCGCTTCCCGCCAGGATTTTCAGCATCTGGCCCGACTGTTTCATCAGCTTGAGGGGATTAAAGCCGGAGGAAAATTCACCAAACCCATCCACTATAAAGACATTTATTCCGGTTCCAGAAAAAGGGAATTGCTGGTCTTTATTACGGATTTATACGAACAGAACGGAGAAATCTTCCAATTATTAGATACACTTTCGGCATTAAAAAACGAAGTCATTGTCTTCCATTTGATGGGAAAAAATGAACTCGATCTGGATTATCAAGCTTATACGGCTGTTGAGGATCTCGAAACCGGCGAGACGGTTAAAATTGACGCAACAAATCTTAAAAATGCCTACCAGGAAAACCTGGAAAAACACCTTTCCCGCTTAAGAATGGATTTGCTCGACAGGCAGATTAGTTATAGACTGATCAGCATGGATCAGCCTCTGGATCAGGCACTTCGTGATTTTTTAAATCAACGCAATAAATTAAGAGGATAAATGTTCCAACTCCTTAACCCCATATGGCTTTTTGGAATCAGTGGAATAATCATTCCAATTCTGATCCATTTATGGAATGTTAAAAAGGGAAAAACACTGAAAATCGGTAGCGTAAGCCTACTAGGAGAAAGTTCAAGACAGAATGCCCGCAGTTTGCGCCTACTGGATTTACTTCTACTATTAATCCGATGCCTTCTGATCATTATTGTCTCCATATTACTGTCAGAACCTGTGTGGATTAGTTCAAATAGTGTCTCACAGAAAGGGGGCTGGATTCTGATTGAAAAAAATAATTTCACAGAGACCTATTCCAGGTTTCAAAAAGAAATTGACTCTCTGGACAAGGCTGGTTATGATCTCCATTTGTTTGAACCGGGATTTAAAGCTGCGGATCTTAATAAACTGAAAGATTCTGAAATCATCAATGACAGTACTGCCGTTCAGCTTTCCTACTGGTCGCTTCTCAGAATGCTGGATCAGGAAATCCCATCCGGTAAAGATGTTTATCTTTTCACACCAAACCGGCTTAATCGTTTCAAAGCTGAACGCCCTGAAATTGTCACCAAACTCAAGTGGAAAACGTATACCCCTAAAGATTCCACTGCTTCATGGATAGAAAGTGCCTGGTTTACCAATGACTCCATCAGGGCAATTATTACCCAATCTGAACCAAAAGGCCTCAAAAAGATTCCTGTAACTATTGATCCATCTAACCGAAACGCAGCATTTACCCTTGATATTCAGGATGGCAATACCAGTCTGAGCTTTAAAAATGTTTCTGCCTCTAAACAGAAGCCTGTCACCGTCGATACTTCCTCAATCCGGATAGCCATTTATGCCGATAACTTCAAAAAAGATGCAGAATACCTGAATGCGGCGATCAGAGCAATCCAAAAATATACTCAAACAAAGATTGAATTAAGTTCGGTCAGCTCGGGATTATTAAGCAGTGATCACAACATAGTATTCTGGCTTTCTGAAAATATGCCGGTTGAAACTCAGATTAAAAACCTCAGGGCAGGCTCATCCCTGTTCAGTTATCAGAAAGGTAAAACTGAGGAAGTAAACAGCCTTATCGTATTGCCTGAACACTCATTGCAAAAAGAAGCAATCGTACTGCGAAAAAGGATTCCTATAGCTGAACGTCCAAATAATAATTACGCAGTCTGGGAGGATGGATTCGGACAGCCATTGCTGGATCTGGAAATCACAAATAAGGTGAAGCTTTTTCATTTTTATTCCCGCTTCAACCCTGAATGGAACGGACTGGTTTGGAATGAAGATTTTGCAAAAATTCTAATACCACTTATAATTCCGGATTTACGGAATCAATCATCTGAACTTTATGACCGAAGATCGCTTGCTGAATCATGGATTATCCCTGCAAAGGCAGAAATCAAATCAGGAACTGTTTTAAAAAATGCTGAATCAGATCTTAAACATGTCTTCTGGATAAGTCTGATGCTCTTGTTTCTTGCCGAACGCTGGCTATCATTCAGAAAAAATATAAACTGAGATGGAGAATATGGCGGGAAAACGATATATCAATAAGATCAGGAAGCTCTGGATCAGTTCATGGCTGCTTTCTTCGATCTTAATTGCCGCATCGATCGCTGTCCTGAATTTCTTTATCTGGTCTGAATTTGCGCAGGTTTCTTTCTGGTGGATTCCGGGAATTTTTATTCCCCTGGTGACCGGATTGGTCCTGAGATCAGGAATTTTGAATCTTAGCCTGAATGAAGTTAGCCGGCTGCTGAATCAAAGTTATCCTCAGCTCGAAGAAAGCTCGGATCTGTTTCTGAAATCAGAAAATGCCCTCAACACCCTTGAAAAACTCCAAATCAGGAAAATTGAACCCGAATTAAGTATTCTTAAAGCCCCTGTTTCAATCTATCGCCGCCTGAAGATCTCTGCCCTCATCCTTTTCGCTTCCCTGATCATTTCATTGATATTAAGCAGGTTTGACCTGCTTAACAGAATCGACATCGCTCAGATAGCAGGGAAAAGTTCAGATCTGCCTGAACTAAAAGAGACCACACTCCCGGGAATCGAATCACTGAGCCTGAAGATAAGTCCACCGGCATACACCAAAATATCATCAAGAACACAAAAACAATTTTCAGCAAAGCTTGAAGAAGGTTCAATACTAAGCTGGGAAATTGAGACTGACCAGCCGGTTAAAAGTCTGGAATTCATTTTCAATGATAAGCAAAGCATGAGTCTGCGTGTACTGAACAGTGAAAAGACAAGATGGGCATTCAATAAAAAAATAGACAGCTCCGGATTTTACCAGCTGAAAATGGATGATAAACTTTCAGAGCTCTACAAACTTGAAGTAATAAAAGATCTGCCTGCCGTCATCAGGATTATCAGTCCGGCACAATACAGCAGCATCGACATCGGTGAGCCTAAAAAGACTCTATTAAATCTGCAGATCAATGATGATTATGGGATTATAGATGCATTTATTTCCGCAACCATCAGCAGGGGAAAAGGCGAAGGCGTACAGTTTAAAGATCAAAAGATTAGTCTTGCCGCATCATTTGGTGGCGACCGCCAATATCAGTTTAAGAAAACACTGGATCTTGAGGCTATGGGAATGGCTCCAGGCGATGAATTATATTTTTTCATTAACGCAAAAGACAGCCGGAGGCAGGAAAGCCGTTCGGATGTTTACATCGTCACCATTCAGGATACGGCTCAATTGATGAGTATGGATGGTATGCTTTCTGGAGTAAATCTGGTTCCTGAATATTTCAGAAGCCAGCGGCAGATCATAATTGATACTGAAAAGCTGATCAAAGATAGATCCCAAATCAGTGAAACAGAGTTTAAAAACCGTAGCAATAACCTGGGCATCGACCAAAAACTTTTGCGCATGCGTTATGGTAAATTTCTGGGCGAAGAAACTGATGAAGAGATTGGAGAAGAACATGAAGATCATGCTGAGAATGAAGCCGCTGATTTTGGAAATGCCGAAAAAATGCTTGATGGCTATGCCCATAAACATGATATCGCTGAAGATGCCACCTTCTTTGAGCCTGAGCTTAAAGCACAGCTCAAAGCCACTCTGGCGGAAATGTGGAGTGCTGAATTACGATTGAGGACATACAAAGCGGAAGAGGCGCTGCCTTTTGAATATAAGGCCCTTCGCCTCCTGAAAGATCTGCAGCAAAAATCAAGAGTGTATGTCGCAAAAACAGCATTCAAAGCTCCTCAAATTAAGGCAGAAAAGAGGTTAAGTGGCGAACTTGATAAAATTACCCAGCCCTTGGCTGAACGAAAATCAACAAAGAGCGAAGACCGGCAAAACTCAGTAAAAAGAGCTACCGCAGTGCTTGCACGTTTAAAAAATGGCGACAAACTGAGCGCTCAGGAAAGTACAATCCTGAAAGATTCAGGAACTTTACTGGCTGAAAAGGCCTCTGCAGAACCGGCAGAATTTCTGAGTGCCCTGACCGCCTTAAGGAGAATTATGAATACCGATAGCAAAGCTAAGCTTGCAGATATTCTTAGCGTTGAAGCTGCCTATCAGAAAATGATCAGGGATGAAATGAAAGTACCGCAGGCTAAGAGTACCGGACCGGGATCGGCCCTTTCTAAGGAGTATTTCAACAATTTAAATCGGAACAGGCCTTAATATGGAGAACAGCTTTATCATCATATCAACACTTGTTCTGCTTGGATTTTTACTGCTGAAAGAAATACAGCGTAAGAATAAAGCCAACCTGATCCTCAGGATTGCTGCCACTTGTCTTGCTGCTATTGCCCTGATCTTCATCGCAATTCCCATTACTTATCAGAAGAAGGCAGACGCAAAGGATGAAAATACAGCTGTTTTAATCACAGAAGGATTTCAAAAAGACAGTCTTGATAAATTTAAAAATATACCCGCCTATACTACAAATCCTGTGGTAGCTAATGCTAACAGATCTGTCAAACTGATACCTGATCTGGAGGGTTTTCTGGCAACAAATCAGCAGTTTTCTAAGTTTCACATTCTTGGTTACGGACTTGAGGATCAGGAATTAGAATTGATAAGAGATAAAAATCTGGTTTTCCATCATTCTCCCATTCCTTCAGGATTGCAGTCTGTCCATTGGAACAAAACTATCAAATCAGGAGAGCAGCTTGTGCTGAGTGGAAATTACCTGAACAGCAGTAATAAACCTGTAAAACTGATACTAAATGGTCTGGGAACGAATTTAGATTCACTGAACATTCCTGCCGGTAAGTCGGAGAATTTTCAGTTAAAAACTATTCCAAAACATCTTGACAAAGCTCTTTATACCTTGATTGGCATTACCGAAAATGACAGCATCCTGAATGAAAAAATACCGGTATTTGTTGAGTCTCAGGCTTCATTGAAGGTTCTTATACTATCCTCCTCTCCTGATTTCGAAAATAAATTCCTGAAGAACTGGCTGTTTGAAAATCAATACGCTATCGCTGTTCGTTCAGCAATCAGTAAAAATAAATTCAGTACCGAATTTTTAAATAGTACAAAGATCAATCTGGATCGCATTACGCCCTCTGTTCTTGAAAATTTCGATGTATTGATCAGTGATCCGAATGAATTGTCGGCCCTGAGTCGTGCAGAAAATCAGGTCGTACAAAATCAACTGATCAATGGAATGGGTCTCATTATGATTGCTGACAGCATCCCTAAAGCTGAGGGATTTTACAATAGACTTTTCGAAACCAAAGCTTTAGTTCGTGCAGATGAAAAAACGATCAGACTTAACTGGGATGATTACAATACAAAAAAAATGACTCTGGGCTCTTCAGGCTCGTTCAGAATACTTCCAAAAGATGGTAATCAGGCACTGGTAAAGGATGATAAAGCTAATATTATGGTAAGCAGCAAATTATCCGGCAGAGGCAGAATCCTTCTCAGCAGTATTACTGATACCTATACCTGGGTACTTGGGAATGATCTCAAATCCTACTCTTCTTATTGGTCAGAACTTATCGGAAATGTTGCAAGGATGAAAGAATTAAATTCTGTTTGGGCATTAAAAGATCCTTTACCGGTGCTTAATCAGGAGACATCAATCATTCTAGAAACCGGTTCTGATTCTATTCCTGTTGCCCGTTCAGAGGGGGACTTGTTAAAATTCGAACAGAATCCGGTTCTGGGATTCCTATGGACAGCCCCATACTGGCCAAAAAAAACCGGCTGGCATTTACTTGAAAAGGAAAGTTCCCCTACTCCAGTTCAGGGCTGGTTTTATGTATTTAATAAAAATGAATGGGCATCAATAAATTCTGTAGAAAAAATAAAAAACAATAGAAAACTCGCAGAAGATTCCATTTCAGAAAGCAAGGAGCAAAATATTTTAGAAAGATATTATCAGGAAACAGTCCCGCCCATTTATTTCTTCATTTTATTCCTACTTTCTTGTACATATTTATGGCTTGAAGCAAAAAAGTTTTAACTTCAATTTATTAAACCATCCCGGTTCTATTTCGGGACAACTCTACTAACCAATTAACAGGAGGATAACGTATTGAAAAGAAGTGAATTTCTCTACCTGAGTGGAATGGGAGCCGGTGCATTTATGCTTCCCGGACTTTCGCTCATGGGTAATCCAATTGATCCGGCGCAGGCTTTGGATGGCATGGATGTCAGAATTAAAAAAGCATTAGCCGATGTGGCATTGAATGCTGCACGTTCAAAGGGTGCCAGCTATGCTGATATCCGCATTGGCAGGTATTTGAACCAGTTCGTTGCTACCCGCGAAAACCGGGTGCAGGGAGTGGCTAATACCGAGTCCTTCGGAGTCGGAATCCGCGTGATTGCTGATGGCTGCTGGGGCTTTGCCTCATCAAACAATGTCGAAAAGGAAGATAT
>CAZGCG010000083.1:6778-8718 GCA_964524205.1 uncultured Sphingobacterium sp.
CAGAAATATTTTGCTTCTACGGATGGTTCCTATATTGATCAGGATATCCACCGGATCTATCCGAACTTCACTGTAACCAAGATCGACCGCAGCAGCGGTAAATTCGACACTATTCGTTCCTTAAGTACCCCGATGGGTATGGGTTATGAGTATCTTGAACCTAAAGAAAGCAGTAAAGTTAAGGGTATTGTAACCCGATATAAAGATCGTTACGACATACTTGAAGATATAAAGGCTGCCACAGCAAATGTGGATGAGAAAATGAAGGCCAAATCGGTTGAACCTGGTAAGTATGACATGGTTCTTGATCCTTCCCACCTATGGCTAACCATACATGAATCTGTAGGTCATCCAACAGAATTGGATCGTGTTCTTGGATATGAAGCCAATTATGCAGGTACAAGTTTCTTAAGTCTGGAAAGAATGAATTCCAAAAAATTCAACTTCGGAAATAAACTGGTCAATGTTGTAGCTGATAAGACTCAAAAAGGCTCATTGGGTGCTGTTGGTTATGATGATGAAGGTGTGGCATGTAAAAAATGGGACATTGTGAAAGATGGCATTCTGGTCAATTTTCAGGCAACCCGTGATCAGGCACATATGATCGGCTTAAATGAATCACAAGGTTGCTCCTATGCTCAAAGCTGGCAGGATGTACAGTTCCAAAGGATGCCGAATATTTCTTTACAACCCGGAAAAGCGAAACTGAGTGTAGACGACATGATCAAAAATGTAGAAAAGGGTATTTATATCATCGGTGATGGATCTTTCTCTATTGATCAGCAGCGCTATAATTTCCAGTTCGGCGGACAGATGTTCTACGAGATCAAGGAAGGTAAGATCGTTGGGATGCTTAAGGATGTGGCCTATCAGTCGAATACTCAGGAATTCTGGAATGCCTGCGGAGCAGTTTGCGATGAAAGTGACTACCGTCTGGGTGGGGCATTCAATGATGGTAAGGGTCAGCCGAGCCAGTCGAATGCAGTTTCACACGGTTGTTCAACCACAAGGTTTAATGGAGTTAATGTTATAAACACAGCAAGAAAAATATAAGATATGGGCATATTAAGTAAAGAAGAAGCTCAGGCAATTCTGAAAAAAGCATTGAGCTTTTCGAAAGCAGATGAGTGTGAAGTTAGCCTGAACGGCAGCGAGGGTGGTAACATCCGTTATGCACGTAATGCGGTTTCAACTGCAGGTGATATGAGTTCTATGGGACTGGCGATCAGTTCTACATTCGGCAAAAAAACCGGTTCAGCAACAATCAATGAATTTGATGATGCATCACTTGAAAAGGTTGTCAGAAGATCTGAAGAACTGGCTCAACTGGCACCGGCAAACCCTGAATACGTTTCACTTGAAGGACCAAAAACCTTTGCTGAGTCCATCACTTTTAATCCGGCAACTGCAGCGGTCAATCCTGATATCAGGGCTGAAGCTGTCAGAAAAAGTCTGGAAGTAGCAAAATCGGCAAATCTTGAAGCAGCGGGTTTCCTTGAAAACACGACCAGCTTTAGGGCGATTATGAACTCTAAAGGGCTTTTTGCATACAATAAAGATACAGATGTATCATTTTCTGTAACCACCAGAAATCAGGCAGGTACCGGTTCAGGCTACGTTAGCAATAGTTTTAATGATATCTCAAAACTGGATACGCTGGCACTAACTAAAATTGCTGCAGGCAAAGCCAATGGCTCTGCAGGTGCAAGGGCCATAGAACCCGGAAAATATACAGTCATTCTGGAACCGCTGGCGGCCAGTGACATGCTTTCTAACCTGGTCAGGGGCTTTGATGCACGTGGCGCCGAAGAAGGCCGAAGCTTTATGAGCAAAAAAGGTGGCGGAACCCGCCTGGGTGAGCAATTGTTCAATGAGCAGGTCAATATTTATTCGGATCCCTTTAATCCTGAACTTCCCGGATCAACCTGGAATGGTGATGG
>CAZGCG010000083.1:8818-11469 GCA_964524205.1 uncultured Sphingobacterium sp.
GGAAAAATTATGTTCCCGATCAAAAACTTCAGATTCAATGAGAGTCCGATCATTATGCTGAATAATGTGGAGGCACTTGGGAAAGCTGAACGAAATGGTAATATGATCGTTCCACCAATGAAGATTCGGGACTTTACCTTCTCTTCCCTTTCTGATGCGGTCTAAAACCATAACAATATTTAACTCATAATTAATAATTTATCGTTTTGAGAAGAAGAGATTTTCTTTATCTATCAGGAATTGGAGTTGGTGCTTCCATGCTGCAATCGGTACCAGTAATTGGCCGGGATATCGCCCTGGAAGAAGCCTTGATACCGATCGATACCGCATTAAAAAAGCGGCTTGCTGATGTGGCTTTGAATGCTGCAAGATCAAAAGGAGCAACTTATGCAGATGTCAGGATTGGAAGATACCTGAATCAGTTCTTAACTACCCGCGAAAACCGGGTCGAAAATATCAGCAATACCGAATCCTACGGTATGGGAATCCGGGTTATTGCCAATGGTAGCTGGGGTTTTGCCTCCATTGATCAGTTAACTGAAGACAATATTGCCCGTGCAGCAGCTACTGCTGTTCAGATCGCAAAAGTGAATTCAAAGCTGCTAACTGAGCCGGTAAAACTAGCTCCACAAAGAGGTTATGGTGAAGTCAGCTGGAAAACTCCTATTGAGAAAAATGCCTTTGAGATTCCGATCAAAGAAAAAACTGAACTTTTACTTGCAGTGAATGATGCTGCTATGAAAGGTGGTGCCAATTACATCAATTCATCCCTCTTCCTCGTCAATGAGCAAAAATACTTTGCTTCTACCGAAGGATCTTATATTGACCAGGATGTACACAGGCTCTGGCCAACTTTCACGGTGACTAAAATAGATCCTAAATCTGGGAAATTTGAAACCCGGAATTCGCTCAGTTCTCCAATGGGTATGGGTTATGAATACCTGATCCCAAAGAAAGAGGAAGAGATTGACGGATTATTTACGATCTACAAGAATCGCTACAACATGCTGGAGGATGTGACAACTGCAACCCGGCATGTGGATGAAAAGCTGAGATCCAAACCTGTAGAAGCAGGAAAATACGATCTGGTGATCGATCCTACCAATTTGTTCCTGACCATACATGAATCTGTAGGTCATCCATCAGAACTCGACCGTGTATTGGGCTACGAAGCCAATTATGCCGGAACAAGTTTCCTGACCCTGGATAAATGGGAGAGCAAGAAGTTCAACTTCGGAAGTAAGATCGTCAACTTCGAGGCCGATAAAACTCAGAAAGGCTCATTAGCGGCAGTTGGTTACGATGATGAGGGTGTAAAATGCAAGAACTGGGATATCATTAAAGACGGGATCCTGGTTAACTACCAGACTATCCGCGATCAGGCACATATTTTAGGCCTGCCCGAATCACAGGGATGCTGCTATGCCGACAGCTGGAGCAGTGTACAATTCCAGCGCATGCCTAATGTTTCTTTGAAACCGGGCAAGGCCGCACTTAGTCCGGCGGAAATGATCAAAAACGTTGAGAAAGGAATCTACATTTTCGGGCGGAACTCCTACTCCATCGACCAGCAGCGGTATAACTTCCAGTTCAGCGGACAACTTTGCTTTGAAATCAAAGATGGAAAGATCGGCGGACTGTTGAAAGATGTTGCTTATCAGGCAAATACCCAGGAATTCTGGAATGCCTGTTCGGCAATTTGTGATGAGAAAGATTATCGTACAGGCGGATCTTTCTTTGACGGTAAGGGCCAGCCAAGTCAGGTGAGTGCCGTATCACATGGTTGTTCTACCACTTTGTTTAAAGGGGTGAATGTGATTAATACGGGTAGGAAAATTTAAATCAATGGACAGTTGACAATTGACACCCGATAGCTACCGGGCATCAATTCCATTTCAGCACAATCCCTGGGCACCATGCTTATCCTCCTCTAGAGGGGGCAGGGGGAGATATTGGATCAATCCTCCCCCTCCATCGCTCTAACCTTACGCACCCCCCTCCAAAGGGGGACAATAATCCTGGTTCATTGTCTATTATTCTTTCAAAACCACAATCCGATAGGCCTCGGGTTTCTTCTGAATCAATAAATCGTCTTTGTTCCTTGTTCTTTATTCCTTGTTCTTCATACAATATTCTTATTTTAAAATGAAGCAGGATTCAGTCTTAGCTCTTGACCAAAGGCGATCGGGTTAAGAATTAAGGAAATGTCCATCTTAGTACGGGGCGGATCGGGGATGACAGCGAGTTAGTAATATTTCACTCACAACTAACAAAAGATAACTGACAACAATTAACTATCATTTGGTATGACAAATAAGATCGCATCGGATATTAAAAATCAGGATGCGATTTTTTTTGAATAAATTTTTCAAATCATTGTACAGATTCTTAAAAAGAACCGGATCTCAGAGATATAACTTTTTACACTACTTTATGTCTGATAATTATGTAAATCATAGCATAAATTATTTATATATTTATTCTAATCCAATCCGCCTCTGATGGTGTCTTTACCCTCAAAGCGGTATTCCTAAACTAACCAATTAGATGAAAAGAAGAGATTTTGTTTACCTGACGGGCATGGGTGCTGCTGCAGCCATGATGCCCTCAATTCCGGTATGGGGCAACGATGTCCCTCTGGATGCCGCATT
>CAZGCG010000084.1:0-11415 GCA_964524205.1 uncultured Sphingobacterium sp.
TAACTGTTTCCCTCAGAATATTTAATGCTGTTGCTGGCTTTGCATAAGCATTCGGGCCAAATTGAATAATATTTTCAGAATTGGTCATAATTGGCTCAAGCAAATGTTTCTCACTCCTCATATAAGGCACTATTTTATGAGCAGGACCTCTTCTTGAGGGATAGTTTCTATCCCATTCCTGTTCAGCCATAAACTGCATGAAGGTATTTAAGCCCTCATCCATCCAGGTCCATTGACGTTCATCAGAGTTGACAATCATCGGGAAGAAATTATGTCCAACTTCATGTATGATCACAGAAATCATTCCGTACTTAACCGCATCAGAATAGGTTCCATCAGCATCCGGACGGCCATAATTGAAGCAAATCATTGGGTACTCCATCCCGTTAGAAGCTTCCACAGAAATAGCAACCGGATATGGATAATCAAAAGTTTTTGCTCCATAAGATTTAATTGTATGTGCAACAACTTTAGTAGAGTACTGCTCCCATAGTGGATTTCCCTCCTTACCATAATACGACATGGCCATCACATCTCTGTTTTGCTGTTTTACAGCCATAGCATCCCAAATCAACTTTCGTGAAGAAGTCCAGGCAAAATCCCGCACATTTTCTGCATGATAGATCCAGCTCTTTTTTTCTTTTGATCTGCCTTTTTCAAGCTTTTCAGCTTCGGACTGAGTTCGAATGATTACCGGTTTATCATAACTTTTCTTTGCTTCTTCCCATCTTTGAAACTCAGTTTGACTCAAAACCGACTTAGGATTTTGCAGCACTCCGGTAGCTCCAACCATATGATCAGCAGGAACTGTGATTTTAACTTTATAATCACCAAAGGTTAAAGCAAACTCTCCTTTACCCATGAATTGCTTATTTTGCCAACCCTGAAAATCAGAGTAAACAGCCATTCTCGGGAACCACTCAGCCATGGTATACAGGTAATTTCCATCTTTCTCAAAATATTCATATCCCGGCCGGCCACCTATAAAACTGATCCTGTCATGAATATTGAAAGTCCAGTCAATTGTGAACTCCATTTTCGCACCGGGTTTAAGAGGCTCAGGAAGGTTTACCCGCATCATCGTTTTATTAATGGTTACAGGAATATCCCTTCCTGACAGGTCCTTAACAGAGATTATCTTGTATCCAAGATCCTGATCATGCCACAAAATTCCCTGAAGCTGGGTCATAGACATATTCTGTGAGATTTTACTTTCAGCAACTTTGGGTGTATTTGAATCCTTAGCTCTTTCATTCTGATCAAGCTGAATCCATAAATAGGACAGCGGATCCGGAGAATAATTATGATAAGTGACCTTTTGCCAGCCTTTTATTGATTGATTCTCGTCATTTAGCTCAACTTCAATTTCATGATCTGCTTTTTGCTGCCAGTACATATGACCCGGTGCCCCTGATGCCGTTCTATAAACATTAGGAGAACGAAGAGTACCACCTAATTGTTCAAATCGTTCAGCATGGTTTTGCTCTGTCTGCTGAGCTATGCCTTGAAGTCCGCAAAGCAATAAAATTGCTAATGCAATTGATATTCGTTTCATTTCTGATAAAGGGTTAATAGAATTGGTATTAAATTCAGGGATCCTGGGATAATATACCTGCTAAGATAACTAGTTGCTTAATATTTAAAGAAAATACTCACCAAAACTTCGAATCAATCATCATCATAATTGCCATTCCAAGAATTATCGCAGAAACTACAATTGTCCATTGCTTTTGATTCAATTGTAATATCTTCAAGGGGATCAGCGAAAAAAGAAGGAAGAACAAAACAATCAGTAGCTGACCAGCCTCAAGTCCGATATTAAATGCAAAAAGTGGAGTCAATAAGGATACCTCATTGCCTAACAATGCCTTAAGGTAATTGGAAAAACCCAGGCCGTGTATCAGACCAAAAAAAATTGCAAAGAAATAATTGACTTGTATTCCATTAGAGGCTTTGGGATTGAGAATGTTTCCGGCTGCTGTAATGCATATAGTTACAGGTATTAAAAATTCAACCAGACCCGAATCGATATTTAGCAGTTGAAAGGTTGCAAGTCCCAAAGTTACCGAATGTCCGATAGTAAACGCTGTAACTAAAATGATAATGCGTTTCCAATCTGAAATAGAATATAAACTGCATAGTACTACAACAAACAGAATATGGTCAAATCCTGCAAGATCAAGAATGTGATTCAATCCAAGCTGGAAATAAAGTTCAAATTGTCCCATCAAATCAGATTGTTAAATAATAACTGAGCCTATTCAGAATATCCATAATTTGCAGCAAATATCAGGCATTATGTTTTACAATTATATATTTTCAGTATTTCTGCTCTTTCAAAGCTTATTTCATCCCTTCTATATTAGTCTCACCGAAATAAAATACAATGCAAAGGAAAGCAGTCTGGAGATCTCACAAAAAATTTTCTGGGATGATCTTGAATCAGAACTGACCGACTTATATGGCGGCAAAATTGATTTTTTAAAACCAAAAGATAAAGCGGATCTGGACAGAAAGCTTAAGCAATACATCCTGCAGAACAACACAATTTCAGTCAATGGAAAAAAAGCAGAATTAAATTATCTCGGCTATGAAATTGAAGAAGATGCCGCCTGGTTTTATCTTGAGGCAAAACAAATTCCCAGACCTCAAAAAGTTGAAGTCAGAAGCAGTATTCTTCACAAGCATTTTGACAGTCAGCAAAATATTATCAATTTTTATCTGGAAAAGAAACCGAAGAGTCTTATTCTCATTAAGGGAAATGAAAGTGGCAGATTAACATTTTAAGAATATATAAACTGCTTCATGTATTAGAATCGGCTGAAGCCTGACATTTTTTTAAGAAATCAGCTTTGCCAAGCTGATTAATATTTTTTATATAAATAACCCTTGATTTAATTACTTAATCATGGGTTATTTATTTTAACTCTGTTTTTAATTAATCATTCTTTTTCTTCATCCTTCTTTTTCTTCAGTTGGAACATTCTGGATAAATTAAATCCAAATCTGATTTCGGTTTTGTCCCAGCTTCCGGTAGTTTCAGTGAGAAATGCTCTTTCATTCATCCCTGTTGAATTTGAAAAATGAAGTTGAAAAACATGACCCCCGGTTTCAATATCGACGCCAATTGAAAGCGGATTATTATAGAGATCCATATCAACTCCATATAACAGATAGGAGTAATCCCATGTTAATGCGATCCTTTTTGACACCTTATAGCGGCCACCAATACCGGCTGCAAAAACATCATTAGGCATGCTTGAGCTGGCCACCAGATTCTGATGTACCATTGTAGGACTCAGTTGGAGGCTAAATTTATCACTGAATTTTCTGCCAATAATTACCTGAGTATAATAAGCCATTCTGGAGGTAAAATAATTCTGCCTTGCAGGATAAGACCATGGCAAAGTATTCAATGTAGTACCCCCGGAAATTGCAATAGTTACAGGGAAACTGTTCGTCCCTGTCGATTGTCTGATCGGTGCATACTTGATAAAACCATCTACTTCCTTTTTATAGGTACTTCTCCCTATTCCCACCATAAGATTATCCCTCAAACCAAAATCAAGAGCCATTCTCATGCTTGCCTGATCCAGGCCAAAAAAATTACTCATGCCTTCGCTGATCTGGCCAAAGCGGTGTAGAATTATAAAGTCCATGGTACCGGGAGACAGGAATTCCATCGACTGGGAATTAATAACCCGGGTAGCCTTGAACGCATTCTTTACGATCTCTTTCTCAGGCTTATCCTCTCCTACGAGTTTTAACAGATCTTCTTCCTGAGCACTCACTTTACTCCAAACAAGTAAAAACAGCGTCAGTAATTTTAGTGTATTACCAATTCTTTTCATATAAATAATTGTTTATTTCTTCCTGTATATGTGGGATTGATTAATTACCAAGTACCTGCAGGCTGCAATCCACTTTTATACTTGCTGATTTTGCAACCTTATCCGATACCAAACGGGGAACCTCAATTCCATAATCATTCAGAAGAACTGCAAACTTTGCAGCAATGGAAATTTTCCCATCGTTAACAGAAACTTTCCCATTGGTTTCGACATCCTTTGTTTGACCATGTATAGTAAGCTGACCCTTTACATTGACATCATAAATGCCATTTTTGGAATAATTAATCTGAGAAGGATTTATAATCTGACCTTTAAACAAGGCCTTTGGAAATTTCTCACTTTCAAGATAGTTTTCGTGAAAATGTTCGCGCATCAGGGCCTGTTCGAACTCAAAACCCTTCATTAAAACAGAAAACTGGGTATTGCCTGTTTTACTGTCTAATACACAGGTTACAGACTTATTGACTGCTGCAACCTTTTCGGGTGAAGTTGAGGTCGTAGCATCAAAAGTTATGGTTCCATTTTTTGTAAAATATTTGTCCTGAGCATTTGCAGAAGCTCCAAGGAACAGTGCTATAGCAACTAAAAGAATCTTTTTCATAATCTTAATTTTTATTTTGAATAATTACTGAACGATTAAGTACTATATCAGCACCCAATCCCAGGTCATCGGCATTAAAACCGGTACACTCTCCCTTTAGTGATACTGCTGTTCCAACAGGATAGGCAGATTCATCAATGACCAGCATGGTGTCAATACTGCACCTTACCGACGACATTGATGTAAGATCACCTAAAACAAACGTCAGGAACCCTTTATCATCTTTTTCTATGTCTTTAAGATTTCCATCAACCTGAATGATTTTACCCAGATATTTCTTATCAGACAGAAGCTGATCAGAGCTATACTCTTCGAGGAACTTAATTGCACATATTTTATAATCTGCCCTACTTTCAGTCAGAGATTGAGTCTTGCGATTAACATAAAAATATGCTCCGGCAGCAATAACTATCAGCGCCGTGGCAAGTAGTATTATTTTATATTTCATGACATTTCCATTAATTGTTTAAACTACCCCCATCAACCCATTGTTTGACCTTAGCTAACTGACAGGCAGTTAGCTTATTGCCGCCCTTTGGCATTGCTGAGTAGCCTGATGCATGTGCAATTGAACCATAAAGTGATCCATTTATTGCCATGGCTCTATCTGAGGCATAGGTACCCATAGGTATGCCGCCTCCCAATGTGGCAGTGCCTCCATGGCAGCTATAGCAATACTGCTGAAGCATGGGTACAATAGTTGCAGTGTAGGTCGCAGGAATACTGGTATCGCAAATACCTGATGAAGGATATAACTGGTCTTCCTTATCGTAATAACAGGAATTTAGCAGCAAAAGAATGAGCAGAATTCCGGAGAGTTTCAATATATTTTTCATGTTATAATTTTAATTGTTTAAAGATCCCGCATCGATCCATTTCTTGATTTGGCTGATCTCGCAGGTTGGAAGTTTTCCGGCTTGTGGCATTTTTGAAAATCCGCTTGCCCAAGTAATCGAACCGTACAATCTTCCGCTCGCTGCAGATGCTTTAATTGCATTGTAGGTAGAAAGATCAATACCACCCCCGAGGGAATTAGGATTATGGCAACCCTGACATTTATCGGCAATTATTGGTTTAATGTTGGCAGCGAATTTAAAACTGCTTGAATCACAGCTGCTACAACCGTTGTTTCTTGCTCCCTGATTAATCCAGGTTCTTACCTGAGCTAATTGGGTAGACGTAAAGGCCGCTGCCGGTGGTGGAGGCATACGGTCCCCGCCTGTTTCGATCATCGATTTATATAAACTGCTTTTAGCGGCATTGCCAGATTTTACCTCCCTCATTACCCCGCTGTAGGTAGTTAGGTTAATCCCTTCTCTATGACTTATCGCATCATGGCAGCCACTCATTGCACAATTTGAGATCAGCAAGGGTTGAATAGTGTTGGCAAAATAAACGGTGTCGGTACTACATGATACCGAAACAGCAGGCAACTGAGACTGAAGCTCGGATAAAGTCGGTACTTCATGTTTACATGAAGTATATGTGATCGTAATCCATGCAAAAAGCACAGAAAAAATGATGTATTTTTTCATACAAAAGATTAATAGCAGTGAATAAAAAGCTGCTTAATTAATAAAAGAAAGGTTGATAAGAATGTTAAAAAGCCTGAAACTTAGCTCAGGCTAATCGGAGGTCTCAACAAAGACAGTGTGTGAATATCGGAGATATAGAACTGTTGAAAAATGGTATGTTTAGTATTTAAATATTTAACTGCGGGAGGTACCAGAAACAAATCAGACAAATTAACCAGGCTGATATTTATGCTCCTTTGATTGTTCTGCATAAAAGGCATCTGTTTTTCTTCTTTATCATCAGAACTTATTCCATCTCCTTCTAAACTATAATGTGAACTCAGAAAATAGATCAGATCCAGACGATTATTTTCTTTGAGGTGGTTTTGATAATGAACCAATAACATGGGTAGGCGAACCAATTGGATCAGATCCGTGTTTCCGAGCAGATGAACAGACAAAAGAGTTATGAAAAGAATCTTTTTCACCGCGATTGGTTAAAATAAAATCAAATAACGGTTATATTGTCACAAATATTATACCGTGATTAAATTTACGAACAATTAAGGAAGTATTTCTTATTCATGGTGATTCTTTAAGTCAGGAAATGTAAATCAACATTTAAAATGAGAATGTCAAAAATTACCCTGTTCTTATGTACCACAATACTTTTGGTTACATCAAATGTTATAGCTCAGAATAGTAAACCTAATATTATCCTTATTTACATTGATGATATGGGTTATGGAGATATCGGCATAACGGGAGCGAATGCATATCAAACTCCCAATTTCAACCAGTTACAAAAGGAAGGGATCTTCTTTACCCAATTCTACTCACCACAGGCGGTTTGTACCGCATCCCGTGCAGGTTTGCTGACCGGCACCTACCCAAACAGGATTGGCTTTGCTGGTGCATTAGATCACATGGCCAAAACAGGACTTAATCCGGAAGAAGAAACCATTCCTGAATTATTAAAAACCAGGGCTTATGTAACAGCAGCTTATGGTAAGTGGCATTTGGGACATTTACCCGAATTTCTACCACGAAAGCATGGTTTTGATGAATTTTTTGGGATCCCATACTCAAATGATATGTGGCCCAATCATCCCACCGGAAAAAATTACTACCCGCCATTGCCTTTGATAGAAAATGAAACAACTATTCAAACCAACCCCGATCAAAGTCAGTTTACGACTCAATTCACTGAAAAAAGCCTGAATTTTATTGAAAAAAACAAGAATAATCCCTTTTTCCTTTATCTGGCACATCCGATGCCGCATGTGCCTTTATTTGTTTCAAATAAATTTAAAGGTAAATCAAAACAAGGTCTCTATGGGGATGTAATCATGGAGCTGGATTGGAGTATCGGACAGATCAGGAAAAAATTAAAGGACCTGAAACTGGAAGAAAACACCCTGCTAATCGTTACCTCTGATAATGGCCCCTGGCTCAATTATGGCAATAATGCAGGCAGCAGTGGTGGTTTAAGGGAAGGCAAAGGCACCTCCTTTGAAGGAGGGCAAAGAGTACCCTGCCTGATGAGTTGGAAAGGTGTAATACCAGAAGGAATTATCTGCAATAATCTGGCTTCCTCCATTGATATTCTGCCAACAATTGCAGCAATAAGCGGTGCTGCTTTACCCCAAAAAAAGATCGATGGGGTAAATATATTTGAACTGATGAAAGGAGACTTTAGCCAGAATCCAAGAGATCACTTTTTATATTATTACAGGAAAAATAGTCTCGAAGCCGTCCGAAAGGGTAACTGGAAGCTCATCTTTCCTCATCCCACAAGATCTTATGAAGGTTTCGTACCCGGAAAAGACGGTCTGCCGGGTCAGGTTAATGAAAACTTCTTTTTTGAAGGGGGTTTATTTGATTTGCGTCGGGATCCGGGAGAAAGATATAATGTTCGGGGAGAACATCCGGAAATTGAGGCTGAACTTTTAAAAATTGCTGCTGATGCAAGAGAGGACCTTGGAGATGATCTGACCAAAAATCCGGGTAAGAATAGAAGGTCCGCTTCAACATATTAACCCTATTCCAGATAATTCCAATGAATAATCTCATCAGACAAGCAAGAATTCAGCTCTTTTTACTGTTTCTGTCCCTCTTTCTGCCATGTGCTGTATTGGCTCAGCTCAGATTTCATCAATTCAACCCCTTACCTCAGCAATGGGATGAAGCAATCCCGCTGGGAAATGGCATGATTGGTTCACTAATATGGGAGAAAAATAAAACCTTACGCTTTGCATTAGACCGTGCCGACCTTTGGGATAGCCGGCCGATGAAAGGGCTGCACCGAAAAGAATTCAGCTATCAGTGGATAGTAGAACAAAGATTAAATGATAATTATAAACCGGTTCAGGAATATTTTGATCATCCATATGACAGGGAACCAGCGCCAACAAAAATTCCCGGAGCAGCAATTGAGTTTAATTTTACGAAAGGACTAAGCCTTAAGGATGCTAAATTAAACCTCGATGAAGCTACCTCTGAAATCAGCTGGGAAAACGGTACCCGATTGTATTCCTATATACATGCTGTAGATCCTGTTGGCTGGTTCAGATTTGAAAACCTATCAGGAGATTTCAATATTGAATTGATTCCACCATCCTATCAGGCTGCAGTTAAAGTAAGCGGGGATCCTGTTGGAGGCGATGATCTTGGCCGACTGGGATATGAACAAGGGACTGTCGAGAGAAAAACCAACAGCATTATATATCATCAAAAAGGCTGGGGCGCTTTCTCATACGATGTGATCATAACATGGAAAAAGCTTAACGCAAAGACTGTGGAGGGTGTCTGGACTATCAGAACTAATCCCGATGTTTTTAAAAGTAATCTGGATCTATTGAATTTACAGCAAAAGCTGAATTCAGGGTATGATCAGAACAGAAAGAGTCATCTGGCCTGGTGGTCGAAATTTTGGGCCAAATCTGATCTTCGGGTTCCTGATAAAACACTCCAGCATCAATGGGAAATGGAGCAGTATAAATTTGGATCTACCGCCCGTCAGAATGCACCGCCAATTTCTTTACAGGCTATCTGGTCGGCTGATAATGGCCGAATACCCCCCTGGAAAGGAGATTATCATCATGACCTGAATACCCAACTCAGCTATTGGCCGTCTTATAGTGGCAATCATCTTGAACAAGCAATGGGCTACCTGGATCACTTTGAACTCAATAAGGAAAACTATAAACGCTATACCAAACTATTCTTTGGCAAAGAAGGGATAGCAGTACCCGGGGTAACTACCTTAGATGGAACTGAAATGGGTGGATGGATCCAATATTCCCTTTCTCCAACTGTCTCTGCATGGATATCGCAACACTATTATCTGCAATGGCGATACAGCATGGATAAGGATTTCCTAAAAAATAAAGCCTATCCCTGGATAAAATCCACAGCTACCTTTCTGGAACAAATTTCAGTACTCGATCCTGTAACCGGAAAGCGTAAACTGGTAATCAGTTCTAGTCCGGAGATTAATGATAACAAAAGTACCGCCTGGTTTACCAAAACAACCAATTACGATCTGTCACTCATGCAGTTTAATTTTAAAACAGCATCTGAGCTGGCGAGAGAGTTGAACCTCATGGAAGAAGCCAGGCATTGGGATAAAATTTATCAGCAATTACCTGATCTTGCTATTTCAAAAAATAATGAGTTGATGATATCTCCCGATTTTCCGTATAAAGAATCCCATCGCCATTTTTCAAATACTATGGCCATCCATCCACTAGGATTGATCAAATGGGAGGATTCTGATCAGGCAAAAAACATAATCCGATCGAGCATTAAATTATTGGATGATGTTGGTCCTAAATTATGGTGCGGTTATTCCTATGCCTGGCTGGGTAACCTAAAAGCGAGAGCAAAGGATGGTGGAGGAGCTGCAAAAGCATTAACTATTTTCTCCACTGCATTTTGCTCCACAAATAGCTTCCATCTAAATGGAGATCAGACAAAATCCGGTTATTCCGATTTTGTTTATCGTCCATTCACCCTGGAAGGGAACTTTGCTTTCGCTGCCGGATTACAGGAAATGCTGATCCAGTCTCATGCAGGCTTTCTGGAAATATTTCCGGCAATCCCTGCCGACTGGAACGATGTATCATTTAAGACCCTGAGAGCTGAAGGCGCATTTCTGGTTAGTGCTGAAAAGAAGAATGGGAAAGTTGAGATACTAAGTATCCAATCAGAAAAAGGTGGAAGCCTGAAAGTAAAATCACCTTTTGGAAAATTTGAACATAAAATCAGCGGCAAGGTAAAAATCATAGAATCTGAACCAGGTTTTATCTGTATTGATTTTGAACCTAACAGCAGCATTGCAATAAAAACAATTTAATAGCGCAAAAAAATGGCTCTGTAAAAACAGAGCCATTTTACATTGAAACGAGTTCAAATGTGATTATTTTAACTTCGAAAAGTCCATAGGTTTCATGTAAACTGATTCAACCTTTTCTACAAGTTTACCATTTACTTCAGAGGCAGTACTTGCTTTTATCCATTCAGGATCTTTACGGAAATTTTGCCATGCCAGTTTACCTGCTGCTTCATCAGGATAAGCCAGGAAATACAGAAGTTTAGCCTGATCAGCCGGATCCTTTTCAATAGTTGTAAAATAAGCTACATTCTGCATGCCATTGTTCTTAAAGATCTTCATGGTATGATCCCTGAATCTGTTTTCAAGATTCTGTAGCTTTTCAGGCATTGCAGTATAAATACGCATTTCGAATGTGCGCATTGCTGAACCCTTTGAAGGTTTAATTTTAGGTGTGAAATCGGTCGCCTTAAGAAAATAAATGTTTGCCCGAGCAATTAATTTTCCGTTTTCTTCAGATTTTTTCGCAGCTTCCCGCCACTGTGGATCTTTTCCAAATTCTTTCCAGGATGCATCCCTTGCTTCTTTACTTGGATAGGCCATCAGATAATAGAATGCATTATCCGGATTATTAGTCGGTACCCAATAACCAAGTCCATCTATTCCATGTTTTTTAAACAGAGGCACCGCATGATCCCTGAACCTGTCAATTAATGCATCCAATTTACCAGGATTGCAATAATAGACTCTTAATTCGAAATAGCGATTGTCAGCTTTTTTAGCAAAGCTGAATTGAGCAACCAGAAGAAGACAAATGATTAATAATTTTTTCATGATAGATAAAGAAACGAAGATTATTCTGATTTTTTTGTGTTTGATTAGAAATTTTAGTCCAATAACGAAAGGATTCAAAATTAAAATAATTAAATAAACCTGAGTTCGATATAAGCAGGATAAAATAATACGGTTATAACAGATCAGATAAGGCTCTGGAGCAACGATAATTTGTTTGTTGAAATCAATACCTGTGTGGTATAGGTCTGTTCAGCCCTTTCCTCCGGAGTATTTCCGACAAGAAATCGCGTTCTAGGTCAAACTACGAATAGCCGGAAGATA
>CAZGCG010000085.1:0-11401 GCA_964524205.1 uncultured Sphingobacterium sp.
GAGAAAAATGTTTCACTTGCCATAACTCCAGAATATTCTTGTCCCTGGAGTACAATAACTTCGGTATTGGACGATCCAGATAAATGGCCTGTGGAAAAGAAAATTTGGGTATTCGGTTGTGAGTCTATTACACCGGCCGAAATATTGGCATTTAAAGCTAAATATGGTGCCGGTCAGGTTCTCGTATATTTTGACGAGACAGTTTTAAATAACGGCGGTGGCGTTTTACTTGACCCGATTTGTTATGTTTTTCGAGCTCGTAACAGAACAAACGGTTCTATCAAATTGGTGCTTCTAGTACAATTTAAAACCAGGCACATGGGTGTTTGGGGTGATGCTACAGAGCAAGTAAAATATATCAACGGAAAAGAAATTTATGTATTAAGGAACGACCTCAACTCAATTTATTTATTTACAATTAACTGTTCCGAAGTTGAACATTTTAAAATTGACAATACTTTTCAAGCGCAGCTAGATAATCGTTGGGACGAAACTCCTTATATAATTTTGAATATTCAGATGAATCCCAAACCGTCGCACGAAACATTTAGGGTTTTCAGAAATAGCATAATTACCTTTCCACACAAGGAAATTATATCTCTGAACTGGGCAAAAGGAAGTGTATTTTCTGATGGAAAACCAATCGTAGGAAATGGAAAATCCGCGATACTCTTCAAAAGCGAGCAAATCGACTTCGAGAACGAAACAAGGTTCACCGAAAACCACTATGCTGGACTATTTTATACATACAAGAATCCTGGGCAACACTCATACTATTTAAGCTCGAATCATAACGTATTTTTCATCGCAAATCAGAAACCGGCTTTTGGCGGTGCTAATCCAGCGATGGTGAGGAAAACCGGACCCGAAAGTCGAGGAAATTTTGAATGGGACAACGTAACAGGTACGTTTTTGCCGATTACCGCGGTCGACGATAATTTTATTTCGTTTCTTGATAAGCAAAATTGTCAGAATCAAGTATTGAGAGACCCCAATATTAATGTAATTGATAAGGAGCGGCTTATTAACATTTCAACTGGAAATATAGACTCAAAAGTTAAAGGTGTGAGATGGCACACCGTAAACAAGCTTTATACTTTTTCTTTAGGTGATACCGAAGTTCTGCGCCGTTTGACTGTAGAGCAAGACTTGGTTGATGAACGAGACCGTATTGAATATATTGATCGTCTTGATACGTTAAATACTCAAATTTTGCCTAATCCAGCCTGCTTCCCTGATACACATAGTCATTTTAGAAATAACTGTAATCAAATTATGTTCTATAAAGATATTGATTATGACTATAAGTTTAATCTGGTTACAACAGATGGAAATCACAAAGCGACAGCTTCCTACATCGGCAGAGTAGATGAAGATTTTGCAGAAAAGACGTTAAAACTATTACAGCGACTGTATAGTCCCGAGGACCAGAGCAAAACGTTAATAATTGTTTGGTATCGTACCGGTCCAGCAAATTACTTATTTAAAACAGATCCCTTGCGTCCCAAAATTGGTGATGATACTACGGTAGGATACGCCTCAATCTCGAAATAATTATGGAAAGACAGGAATTTATTCAATCACTACCAGAAAAATTGCAAATAGTCCATCTCGAAAAGGAAAAAAATATCCTTATCGCTGATTATGTTTACGAGCAATCAATAGTTTCCCGGTTTTTTCTAGACTTTGAAAATGACAACATTGAATATGATCTACAGGATTATCTGGAAGAGCATATAAGCAGTCACTACTATAAAACTCCAGGATATTTACAGTGGAATTATTATTTGATATTTATCAGAGAAGAAGGCAAAATTCCAAGCGAGAGAAAAGTAATTATAGAGAAGGATGACGTTTACGCAAGAAAATTTATATTCAATATCGAAGAGTTTCTTGAGTATTTTGAATACAAGCGATCTAATAAAACCGTTGAAACTGATATTGTGTCCTTATGGAAGGAAAAACTGCGGGCAGTAGACTTAGACGAGGTTTATAGTAACGAATCTTATGCTCAAGCAATTCCTCGATTCATTGCCAGTAATGTAATCAAAGAAAATATCACTGAGCAGAATTCACCCATCGTCGGTACATCGGCGCAGTTTATTTCAAAAATATCTAGGATTGATCTATTGGATGAATATCGTCTTTATCCCAAGATCAAGACATTTGAATTGGGAAGAGTCAATTTGCTACATGGAGTAAATGGATCGGGAAAAACATCGTTTTTGGAAGCCGTTGAGTTAATTGTAGCTGGAAAATCGAATAAAGACCCAGACTTCGATGAAA
Organism: uncultured Sphingobacterium sp.; assembly: GCA_964524205.1. Lineage (GTDB taxonomy): Bacteria > Bacteroidota > Bacteroidia > Sphingobacteriales > Sphingobacteriaceae > Daejeonella. The sequence continues at coordinate 2,287 of CAZGCG010000085.1, forward strand.
AAAACAACTGTATTGCAGCGATCTATAATGACGATGATACATTTAAAGATGTATATACTCCAAATGATAATGCAAAATATAGGATAAGAGACACTGCTTGGTACTCAAGTTCCTATAAGACAGGAAACGAATTGTACCGCGCTTTTAACAGGTACAATTATTTTGATTCTGATGCAGCATATAAACTCGCGTATGATTCTGATCTAGGGAGTATTTCGAGATATTTATCGGCTATAGCATTAGGCTCCGAGTTTAATCGAATTCAAGATCGCTTACAAGGATTTAACGAGAGGCTTTTAAAGGAACTCAGAGATCGAGAAAGAATAATTAGCGAAGAAGAAGCAAATGAACGTAAGGCGACACAGATCGTAGATTCAATTCAAAGCTCCGCAAGCCCTCAAACAGCGTTTTTGCTATATTCTTCAATTATTAAAGAAATATCGTGGAAGGGCAAAGTTCCTCAAACTATTGAGGATGACACAAGTTCATTTGAAAAGGACATTAATTCCGCCGAGGGCTTCATTAATTCGTTTAACCAATTCTTGTTGACACTAAAGCTCAGATCACCAAAAGCCCTTTCCGACGAACTTAAAAAAATAAAGGATTTAATAAAGACGTGTGAGGATATTAAGTCTGAAATCGTTGTCTTAACCAATTCCATATCTGGGAAACAAATTAGCTATGCTAAATTAAGGGAAACACAGGAGATACTAAAAAAAGCGAAAGCATATTTTTCTGACCCTCGCAGTTTTGAACTTCAAGATCTGGATCTTAGTTTGGATACTCTTCAAGCACAAATATCAAAATTCAATAGAGTTATTGACGAAATTTCGAAATTGACTAATATCAAACTATTACAAAGCAGTGAAATTTTTGGCGATTATAAGGTTACCAAAGCCCAAGAATCAAGGGATTTAATACGCCGGAAAGCAACTCTTAATGAAGAAATAGTACAGTTAAGATTTTCTCTCAGCCAGCTTGAAAATATCGTGTCTGAAATTAAATCGCTAGGGCATCAGTTTCTTTTATCCGATGCTACAGCAAGTAGTTGTCCATTATGCCATTCCGATTATGCAAATGAAGAGCTAGCAAGACGTATTTCATCGATTGACGATGGAATAAAGGAGAATACAGCGCTTGCAAGTTTAAACCAACAGCTCGCGGTTCTTAATCGACAAGAGCAAGATTTATTATTGACTAACAATTCTATAGCGGCCGTTGAAGAATCAATTAGCGTTATACTAGATTATGATGAATATTCTATTCTGAAATTCGTTGAAATCAGCGAACGGATTGAAAAGGTTAGATCGCAATTAGAACTCGATATTGCGGAAGCTTTAAGTCTTAGAAAACTTAAGGAAGATTTAGGAGAGAAAGGATTGACTGAAGCTAATTTCAATGATTTAAAGGCTCAATTTGGTATCCTGGTGCCTAGCATTTCTTTCGAGCCGGGTTCTAGAGCTAATTTTGAAGACTTTTTTCAAAAACTTGAGTCCTCGGAACAAGATGCCGCAAGCGCTTTGGAAGCAGACCTCAGTCACAAAAAGTTACTAGAAGAGAAAATTGCGAACCTTCTAATTGATTCTGCTCCTACAGTAAATACTTTGAATTTTGATCAGGAATTGGCTTACCGTAGAGATTCGATTCAAAAGGCTTTAGAGAACTCTACTGGGCTTCAAGAATTTTTATTGATTAAGGAGGAAGACGATTTTGCTGACATTCAGTTGAAAGTCGAAAAATTACACCTTTCATTTAATAACTATAGGAAAGTCTTATTGGATCAAACTCAACTTAATGTCGCAAAGCAAACTATTGAAACTGCCAGGCAGCGAATTGAAGAAATTAAACCTGTTAAATTTAAACTGGAACAGGCACTAATTATAATTAAGGAAATACTAGAAAATGACAGTGAAACCAAGATACTAGGTGCTTTCATTAAAAACAATGAGCAAGAGATTCAAGATATTTTTCAAAGCCTCCATTCTCCAAAAGAATTTTCGCAAATCAAATTTGACTTTAATTCTCATTCTATCTTACTTCAACGAAACGGTAATGAAGATGTTTCGCTGGTTAAAATCAGTACAGGGCAAAGAAGTGCGCTAGCTCTATCTATATTTTTAGCTTTAAATAAAAAACTGAAATCAGGGCCTAATATAATTTTGTTTGACGACCCTGTTACTTATATCGATGATCTGAATATACTATCTTTCCTTGACTATCTTCGCGAATTAGTTATTGAGGAAGGAAAACAGCTTTTCTTTGCAACAGCCAATCAAAAATTGGTGGGCTTGTTTAGTAAAAAATTCAAGTTCTTAAATTCTGAATTTAAAGAGTTTCCTCTAGAACGTTAATTCCAAGCTGAAGATTTAACTTCTTAATAGCGGCTAAAAACTCAGGACTATTGGTGTTTTTTTTCATGACTCCATTTAGAATCAGCCAGTAATCATGCGAAATTGATTTGTATATATTTTCGCAAATTAAAAAAGCCAAATTTTCCTCAAATTCTAACCATTTTTCATCAAACAATATCTCAGTTCTCGCAGAATTCAAATTTAAGTCACTCTTACCGATAATATCAATTATCAGGAGAACAGGCAAAGGCCATTTTAACTGGACTTTTTGAGTTCTTGCTGCCCAATAATCGGGAAAAATGTTAAAGGGTATTTCTATCCCGTGCAATGCTATAATTGCTTTTGATGATGCTAAGGTGGTAGTAGAATTATTTAAGTTTGTTTCGCCTTCATCATCGACCTCAATTGATTTAGAAACCTTTTCTATTTCGTTTACATTAAGCCTTATTGATCTATCCAAGGTGTAGTCATTGCCATCAACGTTAACTTCTTTGGCTAACAAATCTATCTTAGAGACAGGGTTACCGCCTTTTTGCAGGATTGCCACTATACCTTTTCCAACAATACCAAAGTCATTATCGTCCAATTCAAAACTTATTTCGATAACGGTCGAATCAGATTTCCATTTGTATCCTTTTATATCATCGAGATTTAGATTTTTAAACTGTTCGCCGGTATGAATTTTGTTTCTTTCAGGAGTGCTTATTTCAATAGGAAATGGCGGATGGGGAATGATCTTCGGAATGCTATCGATCAGTTGATCTTCTGTTAAATACCTCCACGGATGATTTTCTCTAAGAATTAATTTTGTGGTTGTGCCTGGCTCTACAATGGAGCCGTCTCGTACCCAAAAGATACTGTCATAACCTTCAACTATTATTTCATAGGCTTCTCCTGATTCATATTTGCCCTTCAATCGCTTAGTATTTACAGCCAGTGTATCAGACACCATAAAACATGAGAGAATACCAATTCCAAACCGGGAAATTGGTGTGTAATCTAATGAGATGCTGGTTTTTAAATCATGGAAATCTGAGGATTGATAGTAAGATGTTCCAACACTTGAGTAATACTTATTGATAATATCTATGTCCATTCCCGTACCGTTATCGATTACTTCAAGGCAATCTTCACCCTGATCTTTATAAAACTTAACAGTAATTTTTGGCTCATAAGACAAATCATTCCAGGATTTTGACATAGCTTGTCTTAAAAGACAAGCATCAATGGAATTTTGTATAAGTTCTCTTAGCGCAACATCTGGGCTTCCATAAAGCTTTGTTCCCATCAATAAGTCAATCACTTGGCTTTTGTTAAGACTGAACTTTGTGTCTTGATAATTATAGATAGGTTTACCGTGTTTTTTTACTGCTCCAATTTTGCTTCTATCAACGGTCAAAGGCAAATTAAACTTGTAGTATTCCGGAAATGGAATTCTGATTGAATCATTTAATCGTGCTAAAATAGTATTTCCCGCGGCAAGCTCAATATCAATTAGATCACAAAATTCGTGTATTGCCAACTCAATTGCAGGATGCTCGCACCGAACATTAAACCTGATAATTGTGTTTGAAATATCCCAAGCATCCACTGAACGATGTTTTTTCCATTCTTGAAGTGACACAGGATTTCTTATTGTGAGATGGGAATATAAAATCGCAGGTGTTCGCTTAGCATCAAAATCAAGAATATCCGCTAGTCTCAATATTACACCAATAAAAGGTAAACAGACGTACACCCCCGGACCACATAGAAGAGAAGTGTCGAAATCCTGTAACGATGCTGGGTCTTCATTGTGGCTGTAGCACAGCTGCGCAAATTCATCAGTCAAATCGAAATCTCTATATTTAACTCTTCCAATCCAATCTTTTTCAATAATCGTTCTTGCTCGAAAAGAATGTGTTGCTCTTATATATCCCGAAATTAAATGCTTTTTTAATAGCTCTGCTTTGTCATTGGCTCCTGTTTTATAAAACCGTTCAATCTCTGCAACTAAAGTTGGATTCTTATTACAATACTTTTTGAACGCTTCAAATTGTTGTTTCTCTTCATCATTTATTTCATCTACTCCCCAATATTTATTCCAAATTATTACGTCATTTAAGGAAGGAGCCATTCCAATATCGTGATAAAAGGCAGTTAGTATTAATAGCATCAATTCCGGAACACTCAAAGATTTTAAAGTGACATCGGGAAGTAATCTTTCCATCAATCTTAGTACTCGAAACAAATGATCTCCATCATGTAAGGTGTACTCTCCCATGTTAATTAGAACCATTTTTGTTCTTTGATAGGCATAATATACAGCATCGTCTATCAGAGAAAGCACATGTGTACCAGCTACATCGGATTGACACTTATTAACTAGTTCCTTGTAAATTAAGCTTTTTGATAGTCCTGATTGGGTTTCACTTCGCCAATCGTCTTCGGTATATGTTACCATTTCACCTGTTTAATGTTCATTAAATATACATACTTTCCTCTACCTCATTTAACTGAAGAATAACTGCCCGTTTTTGCAGTCAGTAGGGTAGATATAACCTGCTTTTATGGGTTTTTTATACTTCGAGTTCTATTATTTGAATCGCTAAATATTTTTATTCCAGTTTAAATACAAATTTAAAGGTTGGCAGGAACCCGTCAAGGGTATATAAACCACGGCTAAGGCCGTGGCCCTTGACAGAACCCTATGCCAACCTCTTTTCGGCATTTAAGAGGAATAATAATTTTTTCGGGGACAATCCCCTTTTTATGAACCCTTAAATGCTGATACTATGAGAACCCTAAAGAATGCGCCAACCCCGTCAACTGTGAATCCTGTTTTACGGGATGAAGGACTGATATAGTTTTGTGCCAATTATAATTTTAGCACTGATACTTATTATAATTTAAACACACACCGTTATTATAATTTTAATACGTACATTTATTATAATATTACAACATATCTAAATACTGGATATTAAGAAAAGTCAAATGTCAGCACCGGCCGAGAAATTAGCAGAGGCGCTTAAAGCGCTTCATAAACTGCAACAGAGTGGCCTGATAGGTATTAAAACTGACCAGATAAGTAAAACACACAGAAGGCGTCTGGTGCAGCAGGGTTATCTGAAAGAGGTAACCCGGGGCTGGTATATTGCTACCCGACCGGATGAAGGAGCTGGCGACAGTACTTCCTGGTACACATCGTATTGGGAATTTTGCAAGCAATTCATCAATGAAAAGCATGGAAATGAATGGATCATATCTCCCAACCAGTCGCTTCAGTTACATGCCGGAAATTGGACCGTGCCCCACCAATTGATGATAAAGTCGCCGAACGCATCCAATTTCAATACTGATCTTCTTTATCAGACGTCCATTTTTTTCATGAGAGGCGAGCTGCCGGAAAATGAGTTAAGAACTACAGAAAGAGAGCTGCAACTTTATACGCTGCCTGCTGCGCTGGTGTACTGCTCGCAAAGCTTTTACACCCAAGATCCAACAGACGCCCGGGCAGCCCTGGCAATGATCAGAGATTCGTCGGAAGTATTGAATGTTTTGCTGAGCAAAGGCCATAGTACAATAGCCGGGCGGCTTGCCGGGGCATTCCGGAATATCGGGCGGGATCGTATCGCTGAGGATATACTGAAAACGATGAAATCGGCCGGTTACGATGTTCGTGAATCGGACCCTTTCCAGGATCACACAGCAGTAGAATTATCATTCAGGGAAAGATCACCCTACTCAAACCGCATCAGGTTATTATGGAGTACGATGAGGGCTGAGATAATAAAGATTTTTCCGGCGGCTCCCGGACTGCCTGAACAGCATAAGGAATATCTGAAAATGGTTGAAGATATATATGTAACCGATGCTTACCATTCGCTCTCCATTGAACGATACAAGGTAACACCGGAACTGATCGAACGGGTACGCAGTGGGAAGTGGGATGTTGTGGGCAGTGAGGAGGATAAAAAGCAAAAGGACGCCATGGCAGCCAGGGGATACTGGCAAGCATTTTTAAAAGTGAAGGAAAGTATAGCCCGAATTCTTGAGGGAGCAAATGCGGGCGCCGTTGCAGATAAAGATCATTCCGACTGGTATCGGGAACTTTTCGCACCGAGTGTTGCAGCAGGTTTGTTAAAGCCATCGGATCTGGCAGGCTACCGGAACAACCAGGTATTTATAGGAGGCTCCAAGCATGTGCCTTTAAGTGTGGAGGCTATGCGGGAAGTTATGCCCTTGTTGTTCGAACTGCTGGAAAATGAACCAGAGGCCTCGGTACGCGCCGTACTGGGCCATTTTATATTTGTATATATTCATCCGTATATGGATGGCAACGGGCGAACCGGCCGCTTCCTGATGAATGTAATGCTTAGTTCAGGAGGATATCCATGGACAGTGATCCCTGTCGAAAGGAGAACGGAATATATGAGCGCTTTAGAAAAAGGCAGTGTAGAATCCGATATCCGGCCGCTCGCAAAATTTATCGCAGAGCTGGTTTCTTTGACGCTCAAGGGAAAACCCGTGGCAAGTATTTAATAAGTTACAGACGCGGAAGAGATTGATATTTCCTTGCTCATTTGGTCCGATTTGCGTATATTTAATTCAACAAACAGGGGCAATACCTATCAGAGCCCCGGTATTGATGACTTTGCGTAAAGGATTGATTATTAGTTAATAAATATGGTGTTCGAGCCCAGGTGGGCGCACGAAAGCTCCGCGAAAGCGGGGCTTTTTTTTGCACCAGCCTGGGCTTGAAGCCTGTCCCGACGATAGGAGAGAACTCCTGGTGGCCCCACAAACCCACCAATTACTCATTTTTGCTTTGCTCTTTAAAAATCTCTAATTATAGTACAACACATTCCCCCGATACCATCCTAACCCCTCATACCCCCTTATCAAATCCCAAATACCCCCTGATAGCATCCTTAAGCCTGCTGCCCTCAGGGCCGAGTTTGGGATAGATCTCAGCCATCCTTTTGATCATATTTGTAATCCGGTAACCAAATGACTCGGGTATCTTTCCTTTTTTTTCTTCTTCTTCCAGTAAATCCCAGATCTCGTCAAAATGCTCGTCGGAGACATGTTCATATAAAAAGTCCATCAGTATATCCGAATTATTCTCACGGTCATAGGGAACGAATTTAATCTGTAGGTCCAGATGCGCTGCCTTACCCGTTCGCGCCAAGGCTTCAGAAAATATCAGGTCGATTTCTTCTGAATATAATCGGAGACCTTCAAGACTTGGCGAGGGTCCGAACCGCCGTTCCAGGTTTAATATAAAATTGAGCATAATCTCGTATACCGAAAGGATGACTTTTCTGATGGTTCTACCCGTTTTTTTTCGGCTTACACCAATTATTCTGATATCCGGGTCAAAAGCTTCTCTGAGAAAGTTGCGGACTAAAGGACTCATATGGTTAGCAGGGTCGGGTGCAGATCCATCGTTGAGTAGAAAATTCTCAAAAAAACCGAATACCGGTTCACATAGAAAAATCAGTCGGCCTTTTTCATCTTCCGGATCCAGCAATTCGAAAGGTGCTGGAAATTCTATGAATTTTTCATTCCCGCTTTCAAAATTCACTAAGTATTCATGCGGGTAGATACGGTAGTCGGAAAAACCGGGGTTTTTAAGGTAGCCTACCAGTTCGCTATGAGACCATTCTAATAAATTCCTGCAGTTGATATTTTTCGCAAAGGCTTTTACCCGGCTAAGCGCATCGTACAAGCCGATGGTATTGTAAAGTAGGTCATGTTTTAGATTAACTATCGATTCTGGAAGGGGATTTCTCGTAGTGGGGATGATTTCATCTTCATCAATCCGGAGTTCAAGTATTTTGACCAGCCTTACTACCTCGTCATAGCCCGGTATTCTTACGCCCTTCTCCAGCCTGTCGTATGCCGAACGCGACATGTTTAATAGCTCTCCCATTTGTTTTTGACTCAGGCACTCGCGCCTACGGTATTGCAGGAGTGCGTTTGCGAGGTTAAATTTTCCCATTGGCAGACAGATGAATGTTTAACAATGCGAGAGCTATAGTAAATATAAGGACTAGCTGCAACAAATAAAACACGAAATGGCATCGCGCTGGCTTTGCTTTTTGCGATGCGCATAAATCGGGCAGGGTATGCACGCAAATCGGGTAAGCTTTCTTCTTCTATAGCAGAAACTTGCCACACTTTTGTTTTGTTAAACCAATAAAGGTGGACAACAAGGTTTACATATCCGAAATCCGCGAGCTTCTCCTAAAGCTCCAGCTCCTTCTTGACAAATATGAGTCAGGAACCCCGACTGCTGAAATGCCCTCAGGAAGCGCAGCTGCTGCTCCTTCTACTGAAACCCTTCCCCCGCTTGAACCATCTTTATTACCTGATGAAGACGTATCCGACTGGTGGGATGATTCGGATCTGAAAATTAAACTCAAAATAAGTACCAGTACCCTGCGCCGCCGCCGCAAGGATGGCACCCTCAAACCCTTTTGTATTGGCCGCCGCTACTATTACTTAAAGCAGGATATATTAAAAATCAGGCATCGCTTTATGAAATAGCAGCTATGCATTCTATTTAGCAGCGAGCTATGTCTTCTAAGCTATTGACCGCCTAAAATAAACCTTCAGATAAAACAGCCTTTTATATGCTATAAGTATATTTTTACGTATCCGATAAAAAACAAGCCCCCTTTCAGTACAATATCATTTTTATATTTTCACTGACTTAAAATCTGCAGTATTTATACCAATAATGAAAGGAATGTTCATAAGCTTTGGCCTAAGCACAA
>CAZGCG010000086.1:0-1120 GCA_964524205.1 uncultured Sphingobacterium sp.
GCATAACTGTAATTCTTGAATTTATAGCCGGCAAGTTGTGCGAGCATTTCCTTTTTTATCTGAGCGCGGATCACCGGATTATTCAACCTTGCTTTCAATGAATCATTCCCACCTGCAAAAGCCCAGTCGGGTAAACGAATTCCAAGATTGGTGCTGCTAGCGGTATATGGATACTGATCGATAGTCACATCCCAGCCATTTTCTCTTGCCTGTTTAACCAAATTGAGCGTAACATCTGATTTGCCCCAGTTTGATCTTCCGCCTATCTTAAAATGTGAAATCTGAACCGGGATATTTGCCTCTTTGCCAATATTAATCGCTTCATTTACAGCTTCAACAGCCTGGTTTTCTTCATTGCGGATGTGGGAAGCATAAACTCCTTTATTCCTTGCTGCAGCTTTTGCCAATGAGATTACTTCTTCAGTTTCTGCAAAGGTTCCCGGAATATAGATCAATCCGGTGGAGAGACCCACCGCACCTTCTTTCATTGCCTGATCTACGAGAGCATCCATCTTTTGTTGCTCCTGTATGGTAGGCTTGCGGTTATCACGGTTCATTACCTGAGCGCGGACCGTATTATGCCCGATCAGGCTTGCGACATTGATCGAAGGGCGAATTTTGTTCACTTCCTGTAAAAAGCTGCCAATATTATCAGCAGATCCACCACAATTACCTGTAACGACTGTGGTTACACCATCGAAAATGTAATTGTTTGCAGTGGGTGTTGTGATGATTCCCCCTTCAATATGTCCATGAACATCAATAAAGCCGGGTGCTACCAGTAATCCTTTCGCATCGATAGTTCTGCTTGCCTTAACATCAGTAATGTATCCTGTTTTGATGATTTTTCCATCTTTTACAGCAACATCACCATAATACCAGGAGTTTCCTGTACCATCGTATATTTTCCCATTTCGTATGATAAGGTCTGCAGTGAGCTGAGCCTTAACCATAATGGAACTTAGAACTATTCCGGCAAGCGCGAGTATTTTCTTCATGTTTTATATCTGAATCAGAGCTAAAGGCAATATCAATCGTTAATTGCCTGATAAGTTAATGCCCTGAATTTTTCTACTACCTCATTATGTGATCTTGCCTGTAACTGGCGGAAGAACAGGTA
>CAZGCG010000086.1:1220-8047 GCA_964524205.1 uncultured Sphingobacterium sp.
ATTTTTCTACTACCTCATTATGTGATCTTGCCTGTAACTGGCGGAAGAACAGGTACACCATTTTTTCTTTCGGATCAACCCAATAAGAAGTTGCAAAAGCCCCACCCCAGTTAAATGTTCCAACCTGGGCAGGCGCACTTCCACTGTTTTGGTCAGTAACAACGCCAAATCCCAAACCGAATGTTCCACCTGCATAGGGTACTCCTTCGATTTGATTGGTAGTCATCATTCTCACCGTGTTCCGGCCCAATAATCTTTTGCCATTGTAAACGCCGTTATTCAAAAGCATCTGAAGAAAGATACCATAATCATACAGTGTAGAACTTAAACCTGCGCCGCCTGAATAATAAGTATGCGGCACCAATGGGTAATTGGAAGTCGCCGGACTGTTTAACATGCCTGCATTGGCTTTCACTAATTTCCCCTGTGGAGTTTCAGTATAAAGGTTTACCAGACGATTTGCTTTGGACTGAGGTAAATTGAAATAGGTATCTTTCATTCCCAGAGGTTCGAATATCCTGGTTCTGAAAAATTCATCCAGGCTGACACCAGAAATAACTTCAACCAAACAACCTAAAACGTCTGTATTAAGTCCGTAAGTAAATTTCTCACCCGGCTGGTGCATTAAGGGCATTTCACCCAGGCTGCTCATCGCCTGTAACAAAGTTCTGTCTTTTACACCCAGGCCTGCAGTAATATTGCTTTTTGCATAGATAGCATTCGCCTCTTTCGAACCAATTTGCGCATACCCAAGCCCTGAAGTATGAGTGAGGAGATCCTTGATAGTAACTTCTCTTTTTGCAGGGACAGTGGTGTAAGTTGTATCTGCCGCGTTAAAATTAACAAGGACACTTTGCTTTTTAAACGATGGAATATACATGGAAACCGGATCGGTCAGCAATAACTTGCCTTCATCAAAGAGCATCATAATAGCCACACTGGTAATGGCTTTGGTTTGTGATGCGATTCTGAAAATGCCATCCTTTTGAAGCGGGGCTTTAGTATCTAAATCATTGTATCCATTTGCCTTGTAGTACGCAATTTTGCCATCACGTATAATTAAAGCAGCCCCTCCGTTCATATATCCTTTGTCCACCCATTCATTCATGGCATTATCAAGTCTTTTCAGGCGCTCAGAGGAGAAGCCTGCAGCTTCCGCTCCTGCATTGGTGATTGTTTGTGCGAAACTCTGCAGAACTGCTGCAAAAATCAGGACTAGGGTAAATCTTATTTTCATAAATTCAGTGCTTTAATGATGGGTTTTAAAGTGAAGAATAATCAGATTACAAATTTTAGGGTTTAAACAGGCAAATTATGAAATAGTGTTTATAAAACAAATGTAATTTGTATCCTGGCCAGCTTAAGTTCCGGAAGATGCGGGTTTTACCTGATAAGCGGAATCGTAATTTTTTCTTTACTCCTTAGTCAGTCTTAAAGCATATCAATTATTTGTCTATTACATCATCATTCACAATACTCCTCTTATTTTTTTTAATCTGGCTTTTCAGTTTCCCAAAACGATAGTTTAATGATGCTGCGAAACCCCTGTAGTAGTTTCTGTTATCATTTATTTGCGTAAATCCAGGCCCGAATTTTTCCTCACTATTCACGCGAAATTTGGTAAAAGGATTAGTGATCGAAGTGCTAAATGTTAACTTGTCTTTCACCAACTCCTTGTTCATACCAAAGGAAGTGGCGATATAGCCATTTTTGCTATCCTGATTGCCAACCGACCTGGTGTTTGCTGTAAAGTTGGTATTTACTCTCCATCCTTTTTCAAAGCGGTAGCCGGTGTTTATATTCAAATAGGCCATCGGACCATTGTTCTCAACATACTCACCATTAATTAATGTCCTTGCCCATAAATATCTGATGTCTGTATTAAATGTCAGGTTCATTCGATTGTTTATCGGGTGACTGATGTAGACATTTGATCTTAAAACATTGGCCTTATTAATATTTTCATAACGAATAGTGCTTAGCTTGTTTAAATTATCATAAGCTGATACTGGGCTTATCAAATGATCAAAAAACATGTAAGCTACAGCTAGACTTAGAGTGGTTTTTTTAGACCGGTTGTAACCAAGGTAAACCATATTGGTTAAGGCAGGTGTCAGATCCGGATTACCAGAAATCTGATATTCAGGATTGGAACGGTCAACAAATGGGTTTAGCTGGGCTATCCCGGGTCTTTGCATCCGGGTTGTGAATGTAAGGCTCATGACGCTCATGTCTTTGAATTTCCTGCTCAGGGCTACCGCAGGTATAACATGAAGATAGTTTTGTTCCACAGATGAAGAACTGGAAATAAAGTCGGCATTCACGATTGTATTTTCTATCCTGGTACCAACTTTAAAGCCCCACTTTTTGATCGCGAACTGGTACGTGTTATAAGCAGAAAAGATATTTTGTTTATTCTCATATATATTTGAGAAGGCAGGCACGTCCTGGTACAACCCGCTGACCTGATCAAGGTTGCTGTAGTTGAAAGCACTCTTGTTCGTTCTGAAAATGCCTTTCAGTCCGGCTTCAATGCTTACTTTTTTTACAGGGTGTACATAATCTATCTGTAGCGTTTGCTCCTGTGCTGATCCGTTATTTAACTGCTTGTAATCGGGCCTGATGTAATTTAACCTGTCGGCGATACTCAGGCTGTTAAGCTGTTTGTTTTCATATTCAAGATACCGGTAGGAGAATGTCAGCAATCTTGATTTGTTAGATCTGAAGCCCAGCTGATAATTTAATGCAGCATCGGCACTGCTACCGTTTTCGTGAATATCGTTGCTAATGGTATACTCCTGAATTGAGCTTATAGCGTTAGCAAGTACCGAGCGTTGTACTCCATCGCCATTTAACCTGTTCTTGCTGATATTGAACTGACCTGATAAGAGGTTCAGACTATCAAGCTCATAACTTAATTCAGTTCCGATGTAGGCGTTCTTTGCACCCGACTCCCGGCTGCTGTTCTGACTCAGATTGGTCGGGTCAAGCCCTGTTGTGATCCTGCTGTTAAATGTATTTGCCGATGGGGAAAGGTATTGACTGGCTCCTCCAAGTGCTGATAAGCCAAATTTTCCCTGTTTGAATGTGAATGACCCTCCTGTAGCAGGGCCGCCAAGAGGAAAGCGTTCACTCGCATTTAGGGAACCATTATATCCATTGTCAACTTTTTTATCCGTAATGATATTGATGATACCGGCAATACCTTCTGCATCGTATTTCGAAGATGGGCTAAAGATGACTTCGACATTCTTTATACTTGATGCAGGCATGCTGCGAAGTATATCCTTTGCATTTCTTTCCATCATACCTGATGGTTTTCCATTGACCATTATTTTATAACTGCTGTTACCATTCATTAGCAGGTTGTCTTCGCCATCTACTGATAAGAGCGGAATCTTACGCATAATTTCAAGTACTGTACTCCCCTTGCTTTCAGGATCGGCTTTCATGTCATAGCTTATTTTGTCGGTTTCCTGTTTGATGATTGACCGGTCGGCAGTTACCGTAACTTCTGATAGCTTATAACTTTGTGAATTCATAAACACTGAACCCAGATCGTTATTTGAGGCCTTCAGTTCGACCGGGATAGTCTTTGAATTATATCCAATGCTAATCAGGGTAAGGGTATAATTTGCCGGAGCAAGCTTATCAAAACTAAAGGAGCCATCGGCTTTGCTTAATGTTGTTTTGATAACCTGTTTAGCTTCGTTTTTAAGACTTACAGTTACAAAATCAAGAGCTTTATTTGTAGCTGAGTCTATCGTAATTCCTGATATACTGTATTGATTAACAATTGATTGTGATTTGGATATAGAGCTGCTGCCCGCTATAATCAAAATCGTTAAGAAGATAAATTTTTGGATCGCTTTCATAATTTAAAGGTTTCGTGTTAAAAACTGAAAGCAAATCTATCTCTGCAGAAATGGGGCAATGAATTTCTTTGGCAGACAGGTTCTCCTGCATGACGAACTGCATTATTTAAAGGATTAATATGTTTGTCAGTCCTGACAAGGCTTCTGTCAGGGCTTTTGAGGTATTCGTAATATATAATTAGCTTTACCCATCGGATCCGGGATATTTGGTGAAAATTAAGAATAAATGAAACCGACTAAACTTCATCTTCTAATCTCTGCCATCACCAGCATTCCGGTATTTTGGGCTGCTGAAAGTTATATGAATATGTTTCATTTAGGTGAACCGGAAGCACTGGCAACTTCTGTAACCATATGCTTTTTCGTGCTCATCTTTACCGGAAGATATCTGGCTATCAAATGGAAAGATAGCATTCCACTTCCTGTTAAAATTCAATACACTATCCTGACGGTTATTGTTTTTTCAGGAGCACTTTTTCTATTGATATACCCTAATTTCAATGTATGGCGCAGCAAACCCGGTATTAATCTCCTGTTATACTGGGTTCCCTTTATCTTGTTTGTACTTGCACTGGGAATGCTTATTAAGCTTGTTCGAATGAACGATCGCGCTTTGGAAGATGCTATGATAAGTGCCAGCCAAAGTCAAAGTGAGCTCAAACTTCTTCAGTCCCAAATAAGTCCGCACTTCCTTTTTAATACATTAAATAACCTTTACGGGATTTCATTGACCAGGCATGAGAAAATACCAGCACTTCTTTTGAAGTTATCTGAACTGCTTCGATATTCAGTCTATGATGCCAAAGAACTATTCGTCCCTTTAAGTGATGAATTAGCATACATCAATAATTATATAGATTTCGAGAAGATCCGCATTGGCGAGCGACTTATAATTAATACAAAAATTGATCAGAATGCAGAGGATATTCAGATTGCGCCTATGATTCTGATTATTTTCATAGAGAATGCGTTCAAACATTCCAAGAACTCAATTGATGAAAATATATACATTGATATCGAGTTAAAGATCTGGGCAAATTCTATCTTGTTCTCAATCAGGAATTCTTACCAGGAAAATAAGGATATTGGACTTGATAAATACAGTGGTTTCGGCCTCGAAAATGTTAAGAAAAGGCTTGAACTACTTTATCCTGGCAAGCATGATCTTAAAACCGAAGTGAAAGATGATCTTTATGAAGTAATGCTTCAGCTTAAAGTAAAATAAATGAGCAAGTACAGCTGCCTTATAGTTGATGATGAACCCATTGCAAGGGAGATTGTTGAAACTTACTGCAATTATTTACCCTCATTGCAGGTGGCCGGGCTTTGTGGTAATGCACTTGAGGCAAAAGATATCTTAAGGGAGCAGAAAATAGATATACTATTTCTGGATATCAATATGCCCGTTCTGGATGGCATTGCATTCCTGAAAACTCTTAAGAATCAACCTCAGGTGATTTTTACAACCGCATACAAAGAATATGCTTCAGATGCTTTTGATTTGTCTGCTTGTGATTATTTATTAAAACCTTTCTCGCTTGAGCGATTCATTGTTGCAGTAGATAAAGCAATTGACAGATTGCAGGGGAGCTCAGCATCGAAGCAGCCATTACAGGATCAGAAAGAAGAAAATTTCATCTTTATCCGCAACAATGGAAAGATTTATAAAGTCTGGCTTGACGATCTTTTATATGCTGAAGCCAGCGGAAATAACACCAAAATTATTACTTCAGAACTAAGCTTGCTTCCTGCCATGACCCTCACAAACCTTGAGGAAATGCTGCCCCCATCGAAATTTCTCAGAACCCATCGGTCATTTATTGTAAACAAATCAAAGATTACCCATATAGAGGGTAACCGGGTGTTTATTGGCACTACAGAGATCCCGATCGGAAATAATTACCGAGAAGGATTTTTGAAAGAGATCGGATTTTAATTTTCTAGTTCACCCTTACAAATTCAGTAAGCGGATCACCGAAAGGGCGGGTACTGATCCGGTCGATCTCTCCCTTATCATTTGTCAGAAAGCTGATCCGCATATCCGGAAAACCTTTCTCATCATCCATCGTAATAAACTGATCATAATGCCAGTGATGCAGGGTTGCATTTAAACTTCTGTACTGCAACTGCAGATCGTTGTCTTTTAGTCCGATAAGAATCTCACCATATACCGGGTGACTGAACCTGCCGGTGTATGCCAGGGCCTGATGGGATGGAAGGGTGTTTTTAACCTGGGAAGCATTGATTTCATCCACAGTCTTTTTGTTTCTTTCCTGTGCCTCCAGATGATCTTTTCTATATCTCGCACTCCAGTCTGTGATTTCCCTGTTCTGCAGGATATCTATAAGGGGGAGATTCATTACCGAACGCAGGGAACCTGCCGATACGGAATTGTGAACAATAAATAGCGCGATACTGTCTTTTGGTAGGTAGCTTAAATTAGAATAAAAGCCATCAATTGATCCGGTATGACTGATCAATTTGGTGCCCTTATAGGTTTGAAGAATACGTCCCATGGCATAAATTCCGTTGGAGAGCTCATCATAACGACCTCTTTTATCGGAAATAGCATTCGGGATCTTTGTCTCTTCAATTGCAGATGCCGCAATAACCTGCTTCCCCTTGTATTTTCCACCATTAACCTGCATAATCAGCCATTTACTCATATCCGCCATACTGGAATAAATATTCCCGGCCGGTGCAAGTAATTCTGATTGGGCAAGAAATGTACGGGCAGTGAGTTTACCTGTGCCTTCGGCCTCAAAATAGGACAGGGAATGATTCTCCGGACGTGCACCAACTCCGGTAAATCCGCTTGAATTCATCTCCAGAGGCTTAAAAATTCGCTGCTGTACATTCTCTTCCCAGCTTTTACCGCTTACCGCTTCAATTGCTAATCCGGCTAAGGTGTACATGTTGTTATTATAAATGTAGCCCTCTCTGAAGCCAATA
>CAZGCG010000086.1:8147-11379 GCA_964524205.1 uncultured Sphingobacterium sp.
TCCGGCTAAGGTGTACATGTTGTTATTATAAATGTAGCCCTCTCTGAAGCCAATAGATGGCTTCATAAAGGATATCTTGCTTAAGAGTTCTTTTCTTTTGAATGCAGCATTCAACCATATCCCGTCATAAGATGGAAGGCCGGTTCGGTGGCTTAGCAGATCGCGCACGCTTACTTTGAAATTTAATTCAGGGTTATAAAAATTAACTTCTGGTAAATACTGCTTTACAGGTGCATCCAGACTTAATTTGCCCTCAGCGGCAAGCTGTGTTGCCAGTGTTGCTGTAAACAGCTTGGTGTTTGAAGCAATTGGGAATAGGGTAGTTTCTGTAGCAGGCAGCTTGTTTTCCAGATTCCTGTATCCGTAGCCCTTTGAATAAATTACCTGATCTTTATGGACAATGACCAGAGCAAGACCCGGAATATTCCAGTCGGAAAGTAAAGCGTTTACATAAGTATCAATCTTTGCTGCTTTTTCCTCAAATCCTTTGTTCTGGGCGGATACAGCTAAAGGAAGCAGTAGTAGTACTAAGAGTATTTTTTTCACCTGATAAAGATATTGTATAATTTAACTTGAGTTCGATGTAGAATCATCTAAAAAATAATAATTAACCACATAGATTGAATTTATAATGCTTTAAAGGAAACATAGATTGCAAATCACATAGATTGAAGCAAAGCTTCAAGGCTATCTGTGCCTAAAATGAAAGTTAGATTTATAAAATGCTATGTTTCTATGTGGTTTTTTAAATATGATGTCGAGTTCACGTTAATTTATTTGATCAACAGATCCTGAGGTAATACAGGATTACTCAGCAGCTCTCCGAAAACCGCCCATTGTTTCTTCGCATCATTTCCATCTCCGGCTTTTGCTTCCACATACTGTTTCACCAGGTCCATTCCGTAATTATAGTTGATGACATAACTACGATATTTTTTGATAAAGGAGATTGATTTTAATGCTGTTTCTTCATTGTAAAGACAATACTTGATCATCCAGTTTAATGCCTGTTTTTCATCCATGGTGCCGTTTACCAAGCCTCTTCCGGCTTCATTTCTTGCATAATTAAGCTGTGATCTGATTGCCAGTGCCTTAAAATAGAGGCTTAGGTTTGTGGTATCAAGTCCGGCGATTGGCAATAATGTTTCCTTGGCAAACCGGATCTTATTATCCCCGGGGAAAGCCAGTTCGACTCCATAATTTGCACTTCCCTCGGCAATGAATGATTGCGGACTGAATAAGGGATATAATGAAATTTCAACCCAGCCTTTATCGCGGTACAGGTTTTTTTCAAGAAGCATATTATACACATGGTGTCCCGGATAGCTCTCATGGCTTCCCACATCAATGGCACGTTCTAAAAAGATCTGAGTATCGGTATTGATCTGTATGATACTCGTGAAATTACCTTTATACCAGTTATAACCACTCCAGGGCTTATTATTTACGTATTCAATACTGAATGATTCTTCGGCAGGAAGGACATAATGCTCTTTAGTTTTTCTGCGGGCCTCAGCAATTGTGGCTCTGAAAACGGTATCCAGCTTATCTTTGGGGATGATGAATTGATTTGCCAGTTTCTGAAACCGGGATTGAACATCTCCATTTCCGGGAAGTATTTTGTTTAGAGAGTCTAAAAGAGCAGCATAATGGCTTTCAGGATAAACCGGTGCAGAGATCCCAAAGAGATCTTTGGATTCTTCGTCGAAACTTTTAAACTCACCCGAAAATATCCGGATCCTACGATCAAAAGCTGTGAGTTGCTGAGACATCCAGCCGGCTCTTATTTTGCCGGTATCGCTGAGTTCTGAAGAGATCTCCCTGAGTTTGTTTTTTAGTCCGGCGACAGAGTTTAACAGGCTGTCCTTTGGAAAAATTGCAAGTGTATCGGCTTTCGGCTTTAATGAATCGGGACCATAATAGGCATCTACAAAATCTGGATCGTACTGACCGATGTTTAATCCGAGTTGTACATATTGCTCTGCCAGGCTGTTTAATTCATTATCCCTGGTATTATTTTTTTCTGAACAGGAGATCATGAACATCAGGGGGATGAAAAGGAAGAGGGGGTGGATTTTGTGCATGATCTAATAAAATTGCTTTGATAATTATGCAAAATAGTAAATTCCCTTATCACAGTATGAGGTAATGATTAAGTTTTGAATATTGAATATTTTGGGGTTGCGGCTTTCGCTGGTTCCGATAATTATCGGAAGACAAATAGGGTAGTGGGAATCGGAAAGTTGTGCCTAAGCTTAAAAAACCGAACAAGATGGACAAGGCGAAATTGTGTTTCCAAATTTAGAAACTTTGTCTATCTTTGTAGTGCTTAGAATCAATTTGATAAATGAAATATTTTGAAACGCGGTTTATGGAAGAAGCAAACGAGTTCATATCAGAACTTGACCCAAAGACTGTCAAAAAAATATTCTACAACATTACCTTGCTGAACAGACTAATGACCCAAAATTATTCAAGAAATTACAGAATGAAATTTGGGAATTTCGCACAAAATTTGTTGGACTTCAAATCAGATTACTTGCATTTTGGGATAAGTCAGACAACAAGGAAACCTTGGTAATTGCAACCCATGGTTTCATAAAAAAGGTAGATAAAGTACCATCAAATGAAATTAGCCGTGCAATTAGACTGAGAGACAAATATTTTAATAACAACTCTAAAAAGTAGAAACTATGCCAGGGAAAGAAATCAAGACCTATTCACTTACCGAAATGAAAGACAAGTATATCGGTAAAGTAGGCACAGTAGAGCGTGACGAATACGAATACGAACTTCGGATGGACGTACTAGGAAAAATGATTAAATCTGCAAGGATAGAACGACACTTGACACAAGAAGAACTTGGTAAACTTGTTGGAGTGCAGAAAGCTCAAATTTCTAAACTCGAAAATAGTGCTAATAGTGCGTCAATTGACACGGTTTTAAAAGTTTTCAAAGCATTAAAAGCAGAAATTAGTTTTAATGTAAAAATTGAAGACAACTTTGTTAAACTAGTTTGAAAGAAAGCTGAACGGATAACAGCATTTACAAGAAATTGGCGATTGTGATGAGGATTTTTACTGACCCTAACGGGGTCAAATGTTTATAAAATTACCGTTATACGGAAATCACTCCCGCCCTGGGCGGGCGCATGTAACAAAGCGACACATACGACCACCTTCGGGGTCGAACAACAATAATATAATTCCGGTAATTTGATTAGGAGTGATCA
>CAZGCG010000087.1:0-7926 GCA_964524205.1 uncultured Sphingobacterium sp.
CTTTGCAGAACGTCTTCAAAATTTTAACTATTTCGAAGCACTATTATACAAGAGCTTCCCTGATTTAAACCTCACCGTCCGGAATATGGGCTGGAGCGCGGATGAAGTCGGTCTGCAACCCAGGCCTTACAATTTTGGTACACTGGATGAGCATCTGACACTCCAAAAGGCAGATATTATTTTTGCATGTTTCGGCCTGAATGAGGCTTTTAAAGGACCGGATAGTCTTGCAAATTTTAAACACCGTCTTTCAGGATTTCTTCTCCATCTCAAACAACAGAAATATAATTTAACATCAGCACCCGAAATCATTCTTATTTCTCCAATTGCCCATGAAAAGCTGGGCGGTAATTTACCCGATCCTAAAGAGCATAATGCCAATCTGGAATTATATACAGCGGGTATGGCTGAAGTTGCAAAACAACTGGAGATACCATTCATTGACCTTTACAAGCCAAGCCGTGATTTAGCAAATGCTGCCGATTCTATCACAATTAATGGGATCCATCTTAATGACAAGGGCTACAAAGCTATTAGTGAATTAATGGCTGAGAAATTGAATTTCAAATTCGATAAATGGAAAGATGAGCCTGATTATACCGGATTAAAGTGGGTTATAGATCATAAAAATCAACAGTTCTTTTACAAATTCAGAGCTGTAAATGCCGAATATATCAATGGAAGCAGGAAAGAGCCCTGGGTACAACCGGCAGGTGGCCCTATTTCTTTCCCAACTGAATTAATGAAATTAGATCAGCTGGTTTTAAGCCTTGACAGTATGGTTTGGACGGGTACTATAAAGAGTTCTGGTATCGATACTAAGAAAGTCAGGCATCTGATTAATGATAAACAGGAGATAATTGTTAAAAAGCCTCAGAATGCACCATTAGAAGAACAATTTGTTTTAAAAGAGGGCTTTAAAGTTGAGCTCTTTGCTTCTGAAAAGGACTTTCCAATTGAAAAGCCGGTTAAGATCACCTTCGATCCTAAAGGGCGATTATGGGTATCTACACTTCCTTCATATCTGCAGTACTATCCCGGAAGTCCGCCAAATGATAAAATTATCATTCTGGAGGATACCAACAGCGATGGAAAAGCAGACAAGCATACTGTATTTGCAGATAGCCTTTATATGCCCCTGGGATTTGAATTAGGAAACGGTGGAGTGTATGTTTCTCAGCCGCCAAACCTGATGTTCCTAAAAGATACCAATGGCGATGGTAAAGCTGATGTGAAAGAAATTATTCTTCATGGTTTTGGTACAGAGGATGTACATCATTCAATCTCGGCGCTTACCTGGGGTCAGGATGGTGCATTGTATATGCATATGGGCACTTTTCTTCATACCCAGGTAGAAACGCCTTATGGACCTCAGCGATCGGCTTATGGTGAAACCTGGCGATATGATCCGGTGACGATGAAACTGGAACCTTATGTTTCATATCCTTATGCCAACCCCTGGGGAAATGTTTTTACACGAAATGGTACACATCTGATTGGAGATACCTCAACAGGGATGAATTATTTTGCTCCGCCGCTCACAGTGGCCACAGAATATCCTGTAAAGCATGTCGAAATGAAGGATATGCTTACGCTTAAGATAAAGCCCAAAACCTGCGGGATGGAAATTGTTTCGAGCAGGAATTTTCCGGATAATTATCAGGGTAATGTGCTTTTTAATACATTTCTTGGATTTCAGGGAATCACAAATCATTCTTTGTCTGAATCAGGAAGTGGGTTGATAGGGAAGGAGGAGGAACCGATTCTGCAATCCAAAGATCCACAGTTCAGACCTGTAGACCTTCAATTTGGTCCGGATGGAGCCCTTTATTTAGCAGATTGGTTCAACCTGGTCATCAATCATGGTGAGAGAGCTTTGCGTGATCCTGACCGGGATAAAACCCATGGCCGGATCTGGAGGATAACTTATGCCGGCAAAGCATTACTTAAGCCAGTAGATATGAGCCGTCTTAAGATCGGTCAATTGCTGGATCAATTAAAGGAATACGAAGACAGAACAAGATACCGGGCCAGAATTCAACTGACGGAGTTTCCTGAACAGGAAGTTTTAGCAGCCTTGCCAAATTGGATTCAAAAACTGAACAAGGCTGACAAGAATTATGAGCAATACCAATTGGAAGCTTTATGGATGTACCAGAGATTACATCAGACAAACGAAGTTCTATTGAATAACTTATTAAAAGCTAAAGATGCTAACATCAGGGCCGCTGCGACCAGAGTTTTATTCTACTGGAGGGATGAATTGAAGAATTCCCAGGAAAGACTGATAACCATGTCTAAAGACTCCTCCCCAAGGGTCCGCCTGGAGGCAATTGTTTCCCTGAGTCATTTCAGAAATGAGACAAGTCTGATGGCTTTACTCGCCGCTTCTGAAATGCCAATGGATGATTATATCGTTTACGCATTAAAGGAGAGTTTTAAGCATCTGCAGCCAATCTGGATAGCTAAGTTTAAGAAGGATAAAAACTTTCTTGCAAACGAGCCCGAGAAGGCAAAGTTACTGCTTCAGCCGCTTTCCTCTTCAGAAGTATTAACTATACCGGGCTATTTTAAAAAGGACCCTGATGCGGCAATTTATACAAGAAAACCTTTGTCTGAGAAGTTCTATAGTGATTTTGCAGATGTGAAGGCGGTTTCGGATTTCAGAAAAACATTGAATGCTTTATCTGGTGCATCAGAGTCAGAAGGAACTGGAATTAAAGGAAGAACCGTCATCCAGTTATCAACAATAAGCGGCAAAATGGCTTATGATAAGCTTGTAATTAATATCAAAGCAGGTAGTTTGGTTTCCCTTATTTTTAAGAATCCTGATGAGATGCCTCATAATGTTGTAATCATAAAACCCGGTTCAACTGAGATCGTAGGAAAAGCTGCCGATGCAATGGCAAGCAGGAAAGATGCTTACGAGAAGAATTTTGTTCCAGCTATTCCGGAGGTACTTTATTCAAGTCCATTGGTGCCTACCGGAGGTTCGTTCAGACTTGATTTCAAGGCGTCCGACAAACCTGGTGAATATCCGTTTATCTGTACTTTTCCCGGGCATTGGAGGATCATGAAGGGGGTGATTAAGGTAAATTAGGACTGGAGATAATGAGGTCTGAGGTCTGTAGTCTGAGGTATGAGCTTTAAGGTGTCTGCGATATAATTTCTTTGAGAGTCAAGCTTTTAAACTCTGCACTCCAGATATGAAATATTGATCTAAGGGTAGTGGATAGCTATCGGCTTTTGGCTTTTAGCTTTACGCTTTTAGCTTTATGCTTTTAGCTTAAAACTCGCCCGTTCGATTGAATTTTTCCTTTACATTCTTGCTGAACTGTTGGAGATTTTGTCTCAGGCTTTCTAAAATTTCCTCAGAGGTATGTCCTGCTGCATCACGTGCTGCAGGAATTATGGTATTACACTCATTGGCATCCATAAAGCGGGCTGCTTCCAGTAAATTACTTTGTTCTTCAGGTGCAATGACTATAAACCCGTGTTTATCGGCATGAATCAGGTCCCCGGGCTTAATTTTTCTTCCAAACACCTCTACTTCACAATTCCACCTGACGCAGCTCACATAAGCATGCCCTACGCAAAGCCTTTTGGCCAAAGCTTTAAATCCGGCATTAGTCATCTCGTCCAGATCGCGTACAGCACCATCAGTAATGGTACCTACGCAGCCTAGTGATTTATGAACATTACTATTCACCTCACCCCAAAAGGAGCCAACAATACTTGATTTATCCAGGTCTTGTACTACCACAATTTTTGGTCCCGGAGTATGAGCAACATAATGCAGGTATTCCATATAGGCATTGGGATTTGAAATCTTATGCTGAGGATTACTTGGTTCAATAACCAAAGTAATTGCATAACCTACCATCGGCCCCATCTGAGGCATAAAGTCGTGGGTTTCTTCAATGTTGAATGCATCCCTAGCGGGATTTTGCTTTGTAATCTGTTCCCAACCATTATAAATTGTGGGTGTATTCCAGCGTTTAAGTTGAATAAGATCGCTATGGGCCACCCGATAGCTATCGGGTTGGCGCTTATTGTGTTCGTCCATAATTTAGAATTTAAATGCAATATAATTATTCAGACCTGCTTTAAGGCTTGATTTAACCTGTTTTTATGTTAAAATTTTAGCTTTAGATGGTTTACCAGCTTGTTCCCAGATCCAAAAAAATTAAATAATGGTATTGTTACAATTGCAGGTAAGATTAGCTGCATTCTCCAATTTTATATGACAATCAGTGTTAAACGCCCTCTGGATTTGATTTCGACAAATATTTTAAGCTTTAATCCTCAAAAATCAAATTGAAATTAGAATATACCTGGTTTTGCAAAACGGGGTATTCATTGGAGGGACTTATATCATCAGGGTATTTTTCTATATTTCAAGAATTAAACAAAAATAAAATGAGAACAAAGTTTTTACTATTTACCGTTTTGGTAATTTTCGGCATCAGGGCTAATGCTCAACCAGCCGGAACATCATCAGGGAAACCTTATGCCTATATTATTAAAGGCGGACATGTTATTGATCCGAAGAATAATATCAATGAGATTATGGACATTGCCTTCACTGCCGGAAGAAGAGGAATGGCAGCCCGTCCTGCAATGCCTGAACGTCCTGCAGCAAATGGACGCCCGGCACGTCCGGCAATACCAGCACGTCCGGCTGTTCCTGCCTCTGAAGGAAAGATCGCACTGATTGCTAAAAATATCAATCCCGATCTGGCTGATAAGATTATTGACGCCAAGGGGCTATACGTAACTCCGGGTCTTATTGATATTCATGTTCATTTCTTTTGGGGACATGATGGAAGCTACCTTAAGAATGCACCAACTGCTTTACCAGCCGATGGTTTTACTTTCCGTACCGGGGTAACCACTGTTGTTGATGCGGGTTGTACCGGCTGGAGAGATTTTGAGCTCTATAAAAAGCGTACAATTGATGCTTCGCAAACCCGTGTTTTGGCAATGCTAAACATTGTCGGTACCGGAATGGATGGTGCAGGTGAAAACAATATTGATGAGATGGATCCACAGAAAACTGCTGAGATGGCTAAAAAATATCCAAATGATATTGTTGGGGTTAAACTGGCCCACTTCTCAGGACGTACCTGGGTTCCTACAGACCGCACACTTGAGGCAGGCAGACTTGCGAATATTCCAATCATGGTCGATTTTGGTTCTGCAGATCCATTTTTACCGCTGGATTCCTTATTTAATGTGAAATTTCGCAAAGGTGATATTTATACCCATGCATTTGGCGGGAATGGAACAAATGACCCAAATGGAAGGGAATCTATTGTAGATATGAATGGTAAAGTGAAGCCCTTTGTTTACAAAGCAAGAGAAAAAGGTGTGATCTTTGATGTTGGCTTTGGTGGAGCAAGTTACCTTTATAATCAGGGTGTTCCGGCTGTTAAGGCAGGATTTTATCCAAATACAATCAGTACAGATTTGCATACCGGAAGTATGAATGGTCCTATGAAAAGTATGGAAAACATTATGGGATTATTTATGGCTACCGGGATGCCGCTAAAAGAAGTAATTGCTGCAAGTACCTGGCATCCGGCTCAGGCAATAAAGCGTGAAGAACTTGGAAATTTATCTCAGGGATCTGTAGCTGACATCGCCATCTTCAGAATTAATAAAGGTGATTACGGATGGCCTGTAAGAGGAGGAAAATTTCCCGGGAAAGAAAGATTTCAAACTGAGATGACTATCAGAGCAGGTAATGTCGTTTATGATCTGGATGGAATTTCGCAGCCAGCAGGACCAAGTCCGGCAGGCAGATAACATTTTATAGTAATTTCTGATAAGGCGCCTTCTGAATTTTGGCGCCTTTTTTATTCCATCTTCTTAAGAAACTAAACTCTTTATAAAAGAATATAAAGCATCCCCCATCTGGTAATAGCCAGTATTGTCCGGATGTACCCCATTACCCCAGGTTTCAATGATTTGCGTACTCCTTGCATTGGCTTTCATCGTGGTTTTCTGGAAATTATTGGTTCTGTCTATGCAATGATTAAAACCAATACAATATAACCGGGAATTTCTCATTTCCGGAGTATCGTAATTACTTAAAAGAAATTCAACCAGTTTCTTATAGTTTTCGATGTACCTTCTTAAAGTTTGCCCTGATGCATAATTCACAGCAAAAGCATCCTGTGAAATTGAAGGTGGAATGGTAATGCAAAGCCCGATATTGATTCGGGGTATAACTGCCCTGAATTCAATAAGCATTTTGTCAAAATCGGCTTTAATACGTTCTAACTTTGAGTCTGAGACATCAAGAAAAACATCATTGATTCCTAAATGCACTGTGATCAGATCGTCTGCTGTCATAGTGTATCCCCGGTCATCCAAATATTTTTTAAAATCAAGACGCTGAGTTTTGAGATTCCAGAGGGGATTAGCGGCCGTCATCACCGAATTAGTATATGGAATTAAGGTATCGCCGTTGCCTGAAATTTTGGTGAGGGTTCCGCCTGCAGATGGAGTATCATTACCCTTGCTTCTTCTGATGGCTATATATCCAGTTCCAGCTGTCAGGTATATTTCAGAAACAGTAAATTCCGACTTGCCATCTGAATAAACTGAGCCAATACCCGGGCTCTCTGTTACTCCGCTTAAGCTGAGCTGCCAGGTACTTTGACCTCCGTCTCCTGCGTACTGACTGAATTTCCATCCTCCTCTGCCTTCGTGTTTATTGGGGGTACTTCCACGGCTTCCAAGAAATGTCATCGCTGGACTTGCCATTGTCTGATAATCAGTATTGATTATGCTGATATATTGGCCCCCGGCAGTTGTACTATCGCCAATGCAGAGGACCTTTATTGAAGATCCCGCACCTTTATTCTTATTGGTGATGATCAGTTCTGAGGTTTTTGAAGCAATTATTTTACCGGCAAAGCTAACTTCTATCTTAAATTCATTTTTGCCTGTATCAGCAGCCTGCGGACTTATTCTCCAGAATTTATCATATTGTCTACCCTTAGGACAGGTAATATCAATCGCCAAAAGATCATTCGGAAGATTTGAAAAGATCACATTGTCGAAGTAAATATTGGTTTCAATTCCTTCGGATGCATAAATAACAGATGGTATGAGGATTATTGCCTCAGTGTTCAAAATGGAAGGGTCTATTGAATTTCTATTATTGGAGAACTGTTCTTTATCATTCCCAATTTCACTTGAAATAGCTGATTGACCTGTCAGAGGAATTAAAACTGAGGCTAGTCCTGCATGTGCAGCTCCTCTGAAAAGTGCTCTTCTGGAAAATTGGTTTTTTTCTTTTTTCATGGTCGGGATTCTTGATAATAGCTGAAAACTAATCTATGTTGTTTTATTAAAAATAGATCAATTTCCCATATTTTACATCCTGTTATTTTCTCCCAAAGAATAATCTTATTTTTACTCCGATATGGACAACCAGGATAAAATGCGACAGTTAATAATTGATTCTGCAATCAAACGCTTTGCCCATTTCGGTTTGTCGAAGACAACCATGACCGAAATTGCCTCCGATCTGTCGATGTCTAAAGCTTTGCTTTACTATTACTTTCCTGATAAGATCAGTCTTTACTCTGCAGTTCTTGAGAGTATTATTGTTGAAATGGATAATGATTTAAGCAGAGGGGTGGAGAAGATCAAAACCATTGAAAAGGCAATTTTTTATGTGCTTGAGAAAAGGCAGGAGTATATTCTGAAATACTATAATATCCTGGATTATATCCGTACCTCCGGCTCAGATTTGCCAGAAAATATTCAAAAGATCATTCAGGATGCCAAATCTTCAGAGACAAAAATTATTGCATCTGTTTTGCAAAGAGGAAAAGATGCAGGAGAAATAAAGATTTCGAATGCTAAAGACTCTGCCGCCTTACTGATGGATGCCCTGATTGGGATGCGATA
>CAZGCG010000087.1:8026-11359 GCA_964524205.1 uncultured Sphingobacterium sp.
CTGATACTAAACAAGAATTGATCATAGAGAAGGCGCTTCAGCGATTCGCTCATTTTGGAATTCAAAAAACCACGATGAATGAAATTGCCGATGACCTGGCTATGTCCAAACCCCTGGTATATTACTATTTCCCTGATAAAACCACTTTAATCATAGCAGTAATAGAACGGATAATAAGTGAATATCAGGGCAGGCTTTCTTTGATTTTTGAACAAGCAAAGAGTATTTCTGAATCGCTTAGTTCTATGCTTGAACTCCGCATGGAATTTCTTGAACGCTATTTTATGCTGCATCTGGAGGATAATACTGAGCAAAGTTTATGCAGGGAAGATGTGAAAAATTCCATTATTAAGATCCGGGCCAATGAAATCAAACTTATTGCTAAACAATTTGATAGGGCTGTTCAAGAAAGAGAGCTGCTGCTTGTTGATTCCAATCATACAGCGGAGTTGTTTATCAACATGCTTGCAGGTTTAGCAATGTGGACGATGGCTGAACAAAAGAAGCAACTGATTCCGGATTTAGCATCATTTAAATTGCTTTTAGACAAGCAAAAGGAATTGGCTGAGATCTTTTTAAGGGGGATAAGTTGCCCTGTCCAGAATCAAGTTCGTCCTGAATTAATTTCAGGATGATAAAATTATGAATATGAATAATCAAAAAAATGAAAACTAGAATCAAACAAACAGTAACGGTTTTTGCCTTTCTATTCCTGCTGGGTTTTTCTGCCGGGGCACAAACTGTCAACATCACTTTAAAGGATGCATTGAAATATGCACTTGAGAACAATACTGAGATCCGGAAAGCAAGGCTTGAAATTATCAATGGACAGCTACAAACGGAGGAGATCAGGGCAAGAGCACTTCCGCAATTAAACGGTAAAAGTTCTTTAACCGACCAGTTGATCATACCTCAACTGGTAGTTGGTAATCAGATATTCAAAATGGGTCGGCAATGGACGGGTGATGCCGGACTAAGCTTTAGTCAGCAATTGTTTAATCAGCAGGTTTTTACTGGTTTGAAAGCCGCAAAAGCAGGGGAGTCCTTTTATAATCTGAGTGCTGAACTTACTGAAGAGGACATTATTCAACAGGTTTCTACCGCTTATTATCAGGTTCTGGTAAGCAGAGAGCAGTTGAAGACAATCGAAGCCAATATCCAATCGATTGGTCGTATTGAAAATACAGTTGCAAACCAGTTTAAAAATGGGCTGGCTAAGAAGATAGATCTTGATCGTGTTCATGTAAACCTAACCAATGTGAAAACTCAACGTGATCAACTCGCCAATGGCATAAGGCAGCAGGAGAATGTATTGAAGTTTTATATTGGAATGCCTGTTGATACTCAAATCGAAATACCTGTTGCAGAATTAAATAAAGTTTCTGAGGATGCATTAAGCCGTTACAGTAATTTTAAAGTAGAAGATCTGACACGCTATCGTCTTATGATGAAGCAGGAAGAATTGCTGGTCTATCAGAAGAAAGCAGCGATCGCTGAATATTTTCCTACACTGAGCATGACGGGTAATTTCGCCAGAACCAGTACCAGTGATCGTTTTGATATATTTGGCGGACAGAGCTCCAGTGCTGTCAAATATAATGCATCTGCAATCGGGCTTACCCTGAACATTCCAATTTTTGACGGTTTCGCCAGAAGATCAAGGGTGAAGCAGGCAGATATTCAGATTCAGGAAATTCAGCAGGATCTTAAAAACACCAAAAACTCATTGAGTCTGGCCTATAATAATGCCAATCTGGAACTGAGAAATAATATCAGTACTATAAATGCACAGCAGGAAAATGTAAAACTTGCCGCTGAGATATATGCCAGCACTCAAAATAATTACAATAACGGGCTTGCTCCACTTACGGATCTTTTGAACGCTGAGACTTCTATGGTTGATGCGCAGAATAGTTATAATAAGGCTTTGCTCAATTATAAGCTTGCCGAAATACAATTAATGCAATCTAACGGAAATATAAAAACACTCTTAAACTAATAAAATGAAGAAGAAAGGAATTTTATCAATTATAGCAGTTCTGGCAGTCATTGTATTGATTGCATGGGTATTAGATAAAAATAAAAAGAAAAATGCAGAGATTACTGCGATTGTTTCTTCCGGAAACACCGGATTGGTTGCTGTGAACACAGAAACGGTCAGTAAAACTACAATCAACCTGGATTTCAGCGCAAATGGAATATTTGCAGCCAATCAGGATCTGATAATGGCAACTGAAAATGCTGGAAGGGTAACCCGTATTCTTGTGGATGAGGGTTCACGTGTTTCAAAAGGACAGCTTTTAGCCAGGATTGATGCAGATCTACTTAATGTTGATGTTGAAACAGCCAAAGCGAATCATCAAAGTGCTGTTAGAGATTTGGAACGTTATGAAAGCGCATTCAAAACAGGTGGTGTAACTCAGCAACAACTGGATAATGCCCGTTTGAATGTACAAACCACCAAGTCGAGACTTCAATCTGCTAATCTTAAATCAGCAGATGCCAATATCAAGTCACCGATCTCTGGAATAATTAATAAACGTTTTGTTGAGCAGGGATCCTATGTGAATGTTGGTAATCAATTGTTTGAGATCGTGGATGTTTCTAAATTGAAACTCCAGGCTACTGCCAACGAGAATCAGGTAGTGAACCTTAAAGCAGGAGATGCGGTAATAATCAAATCTAATGTTTATCCCGGCATTAGTTTTAAAGGGAAGATCACGTTCATCTCTCCGAAAGCCGATAACAGCCTTAATTTTCCGGTTGAAGTGGAAGTTAACAATAATTCAGATGGAAAACTGAAAGCCGGTATGTACGGCACTGCTGTTTTTGATTTTCCGGACCAGGCTGCTTCTCTTTCAGTACCCCGCAGTGCCTTTGTGGGCAGTGTAAATAGCAATAAAGTTTATGTTTTGGAAGGCAATAAGGCTATTGAGCGTCAGGTAACTGCGGGAAGAACCTTTGGAGATCGTGTGGAAGTAATCGAAGGCCTTAAAGAGGGAGAGCTTGTAATTACCAGCGGGCAGATCAATCTGGTTAATGGGACTGAGGTGCAAAAACTCAAATAGGTGATGCATAGGCTTATGATCGGAATAAACAACAAAAATGTTGAAGATTAGGTTCATCGCCGTTAAAAAATAATTATAAACAAATGAAAATAGCTGAAATATCCATTAAACGTCCAACGATCGTAGTGGTATTGTTTACTGTATTGACCCTTCTGGGTATAATGAGTTACAAATCCCTTAACTACGAAATGCTGCCTAAGTTTTCTCCGGCAGTGGTATCAGTTGCGACTGTTTACCCCGGGGCTTCACCAAGTGAGGTTGAGAA
>CAZGCG010000088.1:0-3474 GCA_964524205.1 uncultured Sphingobacterium sp.
CAATAAACCAATAGCATAAGCAAATGAAAATGCAGACATGATCTTACCAAAGTCTGTTTCGGTCCAGCTGAATTCCGCTTCAAGAGTAGGTTTTAGCAAGCCAATGATCTGCCGATCCAGATAATTGATTACAGTACCTGTGAAAAGTAATCCTACTATGATCCAACGATAATTTTTGATTTTTCCTGATGCCATTTGCTGGTTGTTGGTTGGTTAGTTGTTAGTTGGTTAGGTAATTTTCCTAATTATAAAATATTTAATAATAGTAAAAATCCTTGAGTGTAAATTTTAAATGAACCTGGATTTAGTCTTGGTTCCTGGCTCTTGATTCTTGGTTCAGTTTTTAAAAAACTTAACATACTGTTTAAAGTGCTCCAATAAGCCATCCCAATCCTCATTCTTAATTAATTGTTTATCAAAAAGCTGTCCCCCTATTCCCAAGCCGTCGGCGCCGGCTTTCATAAATACCTCGATATTATTCAGGCTAATTCCGCCTGTAGGCATTAGTTTAATTTTGTTCAAAGGTGCTTTAACGTCGCGAATGTAATCAGGACCTAATGCGGTAGCAGGGTAAACCTTGACCATATCTGCACCAAGTTCCCAGGCCTGATAAATCTCTGTGGGTGTATATGCTCCCGGGAAAACCGGAATCTTCGATTTTACGCAGTTGCGTACGACCTCAGGATTCAGTATAGGTGTTACAATAAATTGTGCTCCAGCCTGCAGAGCCATTTTCAGATCCTCAGTACTGCAAACCGTACCTGCACCAACATTTAAACGACCTTTATACTGCTCAGCAGCATAACGAATAATATCCTCCGCAAACGGAGTATTCATAGTTATTTCAATAGTTGTAAGACCGGCAGCATGGTAAACAGGCAGAATTTTTGCAATTTCATCAAATGTCAGGTTCCTGATTATCCCGACCAGCGGCACCCTGGAGAAATCTTTCCAGGAAAATTCTTGATTATTCATTAGAGACGGTTTGTAGTGCATTAAATAGTTGGACCTGTCCGGCAATAGTTGCTTTGTCGATAAGGTCAGATTGAATGAAGCTTGTTTTTGTTTTAAAAGAAAGCATTTCTACAGCAATTTTATAATGATCAAAAAGATGCTTTCCGCTGCAGATTACCAGATGATCATAATTTCCTGAGTAAAGTTCCCTGAGTTCTGTACCAATGAGCAATCCACTTAAATAATATGAATTCTGCTCTTTACCGAACTTCCCAAAGAGCTGCATCGTTCTGACAGTAAATAAATTATGTAGTAGAGAAGATGATCCTGAGACTTCTACCCCACGTTTAAATGCCTCAACATTAGCGGGTTCGGTCAGAACTGAAGATTTACTCAAATCAATAGAATCTTTCAGTATACTGTGTTCGCTGAGAATATTAAAGATCTCCCCGGTCATGAAGGTCTTAAAATCAGTTACCTGCTCATCTTTTACGAAAATATGTTTAGAGTGAGTACCGGGAAAAACAAATACGATTTGCTCATGTTCCTGTACGGAAACCTCATTTATTTTAATCAGGCCGATCAATTGGGCTTCCTCCCCTCTCATCACATCCTCATAACTTTTCACTCCCGAAACCAGCACAAGATTTGCACCAGGGCCGTTAAAATTTTCAAAGATCTTAACTGATGCCTGAATGCCACTGATATTAAATGGAAGTTCAGCATAAGGAATTTCTTCCATTCCCAAAGATGATGAGGCCATACCGGAAACAATAACCGGAATACTATCAAGAGATTTTCCAGATCTATTCCCTAATTCAAGAATACTTGATTTAAGGATATCAGAATAATAATCAAAGCGATTAATTTCAGTTTGTTCTTTCCATGATCTGAATGTTCCGGCTACCCCACCCGGTGATAATAATTCAGCAATAACTGCATAGGTATTTCTGTCAACCAGTCTTAATCTGAATGAAGTGGTTCCCCAATCGCAGCATAATATATAATTATTCATTTCTTTTTATTCTTATTCTTTTCCCATGGTCGGTGTTATCACCGTACCATGTGCATTTTCACATCTGAGGTTGAAACCGGTTGGTGATAACACCAACCAGAGGGAATCTCTAAATTGATTTAAGCGACTGACGAAATCGACTTTCTTTTCGCATATGCGATTTCGCAAGTCTCTTAGCTAATTGTCAACTTTCAATTGTCAATTGTCAATTATTTATTTACCCTCGTTTTAAACACCATTCCCGTATTCCCCTTGATAACATCTTCTTCAGTAAACCTGCAATATAAAATATCTTTAGCACTGGTTCTTTCACGGTCGAATACCACATGGATCTTACCGTCAGGTGTTTGATCTGCATCAGGATAGGAAACGTTTTCCCTTCCATCCAGCAAAAGTTTATGTGGCCAGGTTTTGCCACCATCAGCAGATATAAATGCAGTCATATTATTACGGGTAGTGCTGCTGTTTGAAATCAGCAATAAATTTCCTGAAGCAAGTTTGCCGAGATAGAAACGACTTGATGTTGTTGGCCCTGAAGCTGTAAAGGGCTCAACAGCAGCCCATGTCAAACCATAATCTGAACTTGTAGTATAATAAATTCCTTTTGTTGTTCTTACCATAGCCATCAGATTACCCTTATCTGAAATCTCTACAAGTTGTGGTTCATCATGAATCCTGATTGAGTCTGCAATTTGGATACCTGAATAGTTTTTTACCGAAGCTAAATCACCTGATTTGGAATAATCCAAAGCGCGGATAAATGCACCATTTTCAGGGAATACCTTTCCTGAACTATCGCCGGGTAAAGGTTTGTCAACGTACACCGGAAATAGAGCAAGGTCTTTGGAAGCCAGGTATAACGGCTTATTACTCATCACTCCATCACTGATTCTTTTTGGCTGGCCATGGGTAATTTTAGTACCATCCCAGGCAATCTCTAGGGCATTTACACCACCAAATCCATCCCATATAAGGCTATCTTTTGCATTACCATAGAATAAATGAAGCTGACCACTTTTATCCCTCCAGAAAGCAGGATCAAAAAACCTGTATTCAGGTAAATTAGGATAAACTGCCAGCTGATCATTTAGCCAGGTCTCTCCTGCATCCTGACTTACAGAAAGAGTCACAAAATTTCCAGGCCCCGGAGCAGCTCCACCTGAATACCAGGCTACAAAGATCTGCTTTCCATCAGCAGATGTACCAATTGCCGGAACCTGCTCAAAATTTCTATCAGCTAACCTTGGGTCCGTTCCGGTGATAAATAAGGCTGCTGAATCCGAAGTATCTGCATTTGAATCAGTGGTCTTTTTATCTGAATTACAGCCTGAAATCAGTGACCCAAAACTTGCTGCAATCAGTAAAGAGGAAAAAATTAAGAATTTTGTTTTCAATTTCTTTTGATTATCAAGGTTAATAATTTATTCATTCGGATTTGAGATATGAGATTTGAGATATGAGATTAGAATAAACCTTCACTCACCTGCCTCACACCTGATACCTCA
>CAZGCG010000088.1:3574-11355 GCA_964524205.1 uncultured Sphingobacterium sp.
TGAGATATGAGATTAGAATAAACCTTCACTCACCTGCCTCACACCTGATACCTCATACCTGTTACCTGATACCTCATACCTGATACCATATCCGCTCTAAATATAATTAATTTGTTCTATTAAGGGAATCAGCCTGGATGATCCGGCTCTGACACCTACCAATTATGAATTGCTCCATCCGGACTTTTTAAAACCGGATGAGGAAATTTCGTCTTTTCGGTTATTTCCATCACAAAATCTGCTTTTTTGGGATTGAATTTGACTCCAAGTCCAGGTGCAGGGTTCAAATATAATTTACCATTTGAAAAATTAAGGTAATCCTCATTAAAATAGGCCGGTTTTTCAGGCTCTCCTCCTGCTAATTCCATCATGGCCCTTGCAGGACTGCTTGACCCTAAGACATGAACCAAAGCGGCAGTGGATAAGGGTCCCGTAAAATGCGGGATCATTCCAACGTAATGCGTTTCACACAGGGAGGTTATTTTTTTAAACTCACCTATACCACCTGTATTTGGCAAAGTAACCCTTGAATAATTGATCAGCTGCTGCTCAATCATTTCATTGATATCCCAGCGATCACCAAACTGTTCGCCAACTGCCAGTGGAACCTTGGTTAGTTGCCTGAAGTTCCGGTATGCTCCGGTGTTCTCAGATCTGATTGCATCTTCAACAAAATAAGGACTCAGTTTTTCCAATTCATCACAAATCTTTATTGCTTCAGGAGTATCAAAGCGGGTATGCAGGTCAATTGCCCAATTCCCCTGTCCTCCAACTGCCTGATCTATTCTTTTACAGAAATCTATAGTTTTAGCAGCATTCTGAAAGAAATCAAAAGGCTGATCTCCATTTCCGCCGGTTGGGCCAATCCTGTAAGATCTCAATCCTGCTTTCAGACAATCGGTTGCGCGCTCTTCCTCAGTTTTCGCTTTTGAGGCTCTGAATCCGGTAGCATAACATTCTAGATAGTCGCGTGTTGCTCCTCCCAGTAATTCATAAACAGGTACATTCAATGCTTTTCCTTTAATATCCCATAATGCCATTTCAAGTGCACCAACGGCATGAAGTTTTTCCCTTCCGGGAGGATAGAACATGCCTCTGTAAAGGTTTTGCCAGATATGCTCAATTCTGAATGGATCTTCGCCAATCATCATCTGTGCACACTGTTCAATCATATCCTTTGAACCGCCTTCCCCAATACCTATTATTCCACTGTCGGTCTCTATTTCAACGATCCCACGAGCCTGATTAAATAATGGCTTATTGTAACCCGGGGCGCTGTAATATCGTATTTTCTTAATTTTAATTCCCGAAGATGCCAGAGAATCCAATACAGGAAAACCCAGCATCATAGTTGCCGAACCAAGTGCAGCGGATTTAAGAAACCGTCTTCTTTCCATAAAGCTTATTTAGTTAACACGTTCTACATCCACAAACTGAACCCCCGTTTCCCTGGAATCAAATTTGAGAAATGCTTCAAATCTGCCTGAACCAGCAGGCAGTTCAATATCATCAAAAATTACTGAAGTTTTTCCTTCTGAAACCGGGGTATTCTTTTCAAGACCCTGATATCTAAAACTGGCTAAGCCAGATGCCGGTGCTTTTTGAAAACGAAGGGTAATCCGATATCGGGCGGCCGTGCTAAAAACTTCCCAATAACCATATTTATTAGGCTGATTACCATAAGCTCCGGGACCTCCCCAATCGAAGCGGGATAACTGCACATTTTTCTGAAAGAGAGTTCCTAAATAAATCCGCTGAGGCCAGTCCGGACCACGATCCTTAATAGCCTGATCAAACCAGTTCTCATACTTTGTCAGCATGCTTTTAACTATCTCGGGGTGCTGCCTGGCAATATTATTGATTTCACTGGAATCCTTTTCTATATCATATAACTCAAGATTAGCGATCATTTTCTTCACATCTGCATCAGTAGGACGTATGATATCACCATAAGGATCATCAGTAGGAGAAATTAGCTTATATCGCTGTCCGCGAACCGTAAAATGGAAGTATTTGAATGGCTCAGACCCAGCATGTCCCTGAATAAAAATCTCACGTTCAGGAAGGTTTTTCACCTTAGCACTCAATAATGGCATCAACGATAATCCGTCTAGTTTCAGGCCTTTGGGAACAGGGACATTACAAGCTTCCAGTAATGTTGGCATCACATCTATATGGGCCGCAAGGTTTGTAAATTTAAGCCCCTGAGGTATCACTGCAGGCCATTTAATAAAGAATGGGGCACGGATACCATTCTCATACACGCTGGTTTTAGTCCCGCGAAGATTCATACTGTAACGATCAGGGTAAAGATCATTTTTAGTCCTTTTAGTCCTTGGTCCATTGTCTGACATGAAAATAACGATCGTATTATCCTCAATTCCAAGCTCTTTAAGTTTAGCCAGTAATCGGCCAATGTTAGCATCGACGTTGGCAACCATACCATAAGTACGTGCATTCAATTCATGAAGACCCATTTTGCGAAAAGGATCGGCCCATTTATCACTAACAGTTAGCGGGAAATGCGGTAGGTTAGTGGCATAATAAGCAAAGAAAGGTTTGTCCTTGTTCTTATCTATAAAACTGAGTGTTGCATCAGCAAAAATATCATCACAATACCCCTCAAATACCTTCCTGACATTATTATGTTCCAGAATCGGATTGAAATAGGAATTTCCGGGAGGATCAGAGGCCTGGCCTATTCCCCCACCCTTGTGAATGAGGGTTTCCTGAAATCCCTTGTCAGATGGTCTCATGGGATAACTGTCACCCAGATGCCATTTGCCAAAAATCCCAGTACTGTATCCTGCATCAGACAATAATTTTGCAATCGTAACTTCAGAGGATTTCATCAAATGAGATGTCTCGGTTACTCCCACCACTCCAGTCCTGTAATTATCACGTCCGGTGAGTATACTTGCACGGGTTGGAGAACAGTTGAAATTGACAATAAATTGTTTGAATTCAGCGCCTTGTTTCGCAATTGCATCCATATTCGGGGTTTTAAGGACATCATTATTGTGTAAACCAATGTCCCCTACACCTTGATCATCAGTCATGATCAACAAAATATTCGGCCTTTTCTGGGCATAAGCGTTCTGAGCTTCAAAGCTTAGATTCAGAATTACAAAAAGACAGATTAGCTTCAAACAAGACATATCAAACCCTATTTTTAAAAAGAGAATAAAATTATAACAAAATGGATATCAACTAATTAAGCTGATTGATATCCATAAAACGTAATTATTGCAAATGTGGTTTTGAAGAAATTGCATTCAGATCATAAACAACCCGCCCCCCTTTTATTGTCAACTGGCATTCGAATCTACGCTTACCTTCCTGTCTGTTTCCAACAATATCCTTGAAGCCAAAATCACCTTCACGGATACTCATTACAGCGATATCAGCAATTGCACCAGGAGAAAGGTTTCCTAGTTCAGGTCTCTTAATAGTAAGAGCGGGAGTCCAGGTTGTTGCCTTAATAATGGAAGGAATATCCATACCCATTGCTAAAAAAACAGAAAATACATTCATCTGATCTTTCATTGCTCCATTGATACTGGAAGCATGCAGATCCGTTCCCAGAGTATTCGGGAAAAACCCTTGTTTCATTGCCGGAATAGCTGTTCTATAATCAAAACTGCCGCTGCCAAAGCCGATATCAAAAACTAATCCGATCTGCTGTGCCTTACGAATAAATGGTTTAACCATTTTTGTTTCAGTATCGATAATTGGTTCTCTTACTCCGGGAACATAGCAGAAAGAGTGCGTATAGATATCTCCGGGACGGAGATACTTAAAAAAGAGTTCTTCAAGGGATTGATTACCACTTCCAAAATCAACCATAACAGGCATATCAGCGATCCTGCCTGCCTTTGTTAGCCGCTCTACAGGAGTCCAGTCGGCCTTGCCAAAATGGGCAAGCTTAAAACCTACCACATGCTCCTTATTTTCTAAGGCAGCAGCGGCAGTCTTTTCAGAATCCATATCATCAATGTTCTGTTCATATTCCCCCCCACGCATTCCTTCACCAACGATATTAAGCATAGATAGTACCCTGGTAGCGGAGATGTCGATTATATTTTTCTTAAAAGTCTGAAATGATTTCCATCCTGCACCACCGGCATCCACCACTGTTGTCACCCCTGTTCTGAATGTATAACTATCAGGAATAACGGCAATTGAACCATTACTCAGGTAATCGCTTTTTGAATGCCCATAAAAAACATGGGTATGGATATCAATAAGACCCGGACTAACGTACATTCCCTTGGCATTTACAACCTGCAGGGCTAAAGCTGTATCAATATTCTTGGCTATGAGTGCAATTTTGGGTTCAACAGCAGGCTGACCCTTAATTGATGGAGGAGCAATTTCTGTTGCAATATCCATCACCTCATTAATGTTATTTTTAGGATCGATCACATGACCGCCTTTAATAACTATACCATAAATTCTTTTTTTAGTTGAGATATTTTGAGAATACGCATCTAATCCTGAAACAGTTAGCGCTAAAAAACAAACAAAAAATAATCTGTACATTATGAAAACCTGTGTTTAATTAAAAAAACTTACCTTATTTCTTTGCAATGGGTGATGCAATTGCATTCAGATCATAAACGATCCTTCCTCCTTTTATAGTCATTTCACATTCGAACTTCAGTGTTCCGGTCTGTTTATTGCCGGCAACATCTCTGAATCCAAAATTACCTTTGCGCATACTTAGAATGGCAATATCGGCGATACCACCAACAGAAAGATTACCAAGTTCCTCCCTTTTTATTGCCTGTGCCGGAGACCAGCTTGCAGCTTTAATAATTGATGGAATATCCATTCCAAGGAACAAAAAAATAGACATTACATTCAACTGATCTTTCATTGCACGAATAATACTTTCAGAATGAAGGTCTGTTCCCATAGTATTCGGGTAAAATCCTGATTTTATCGCTGGAAAAGCTTGTTTAAAATTAAAACTGCCGCTACCAAAACCAACATCAAAAATAATTCCCTTGTTCTGGGCGGTTTTCACAAATGGCCGGAGCTGCCTTGTTTCAAAATCGACAATAGGGTCCTTGCTTCTTGGTGCTTCGATAAAAGTATGGGTATAGATATCACCGGGGCGTAGATATTTTAGTAATAGATCCTCCAGAGATAAGTTTCCGCTTCCAAAATCGATCATAACCGGCATATTGGCTATTTTGCCTGCCTTCACAATTCTTTCAACAGGTGCCCAATCCGGCTTTCCAAAGTGTGCCAATTTAAAGCCAACTACATATTCCTTGTTCTTAATTGCAGATTCTGCAGCCTTTTCAGCATCCATATCCTCAAGATTCTGCTCATAAGCTCCTCCTCTCATACCCTCACCCACGATGTTCAAAAAGGATAAGACCCTGGTATCAGAATGGTCGATGATGTTCTTCTTAAAGGTATCAAATGATTTCCAACCTGCTCCTCCGGCATCCACAACCGTAGTTACACCAGCCTTAAAAGTATGTCCGTCGGGGATAACAGAAATAGAGCCATTACTCAAATAATTTGTTTTGGATGGGCCATAAAAAACGTGGGTGTGAATATCAATGAGTCCTGGAGTCACATACATTCCCTTAGCATCCACAACCTGAAAAGCCAGTGCAGTATCGATACTCCGCGCCACCAGGGCAATTCTTGCTTCCTGTGCCGGCTGTCCATCCTTTCCA
Source organism: uncultured Sphingobacterium sp. (assembly GCA_964524205.1). Lineage (GTDB taxonomy): Bacteria > Bacteroidota > Bacteroidia > Sphingobacteriales > Sphingobacteriaceae > Daejeonella. The sequence continues at coordinate 9,271 of CAZGCG010000088.1, forward strand.
GAAAGTGCAGAATGAATGGCAATGTCCATCAGTCCATCAATCTTATTCTTTGGATCGATCACATGGCCTCCCTTAATTAAAATACTGTAGATCCTATTTTTTGGGGATTGACTTTGTGCATTAATACTTCCTATTGAAAAAATTAAGGCCAAAGTCAATGTGAAAAGATTTTTTTTCATGGAGGAGTTGACGATTAATGCTTATTCGATACTAATATGTTAAAAGATAAGGTTAATCAAACAATTGGTGTTCATCATTTTGTCTGAATTATGATTTCTAGGATTTTAGGATTAACATGATTAAGAAAATTATATTAGTCAAATAAATCACTGGAATCACAGTTCAGATAAACAGAATTTTGTCTGAACTCTGATTTTCATGATTAATGTGATTGTGGTGATTCATACTATCCTAATAATCCTATTTATCCTAAAATCCTATTAATCCTAATATCACGGTTGAGACAGAAGCTTGCAAATTACTTTTTGACATTTGAGGCAATAGCATTAAGATCATACATAATCTTACCACCCTTAATTGTCATTTCACACTCCAGTTTTTGAGTTCCTTCCTGCCTGTTCATTGCAATATCCCTGAATCCAAACTTACCCTGACGGAGGCTCAGAACAGCGATATCTGCGATAGCTCCCTCCGAAAGGTGACCTAATTCTGTGCGTTTGATTGCCTGAGCAGGCCTCCAGGTGCTACGTTCAATCACAGATTGCAGATTCATACCCATTGCAAGGTGTATTGACAAGACATTCAACTGATCTTTCATTGAACCATTCATACTGCCTGTATGAAGGTCAGTACCCATCAAATCAGGTAAAAATCCTGCCTTAATTGCTGGAATAGCCTGATTGAAATTGAAGCTTCCACCACCAAAACCAACGTCAAAAATAATTCCTCTCTTTTGAGCAGGGATAACAAAAGGCCTTAATTGTCTGGTCTGAAGATCGACTATAGGATCCCTTCTTTCCAGTTCGGTAAATACGTGTGTATAAATATCACCTGGTCTGAGGTACTTAAAGAACAGGTCTTCAATTGGAAGTTTACCACCTCCAAAATCAATAATAACCGGCATGTTGGCTAGTTTACCAGCGGCAACAATGCGTTCAACGGGAGTCCAATCCGGATTTGTAAAATGTGCCAGCTTAAATCCAACCACATGTTCTTTATTGTCCAATGCAGCTTTTGCAGCCAGTTGCACATCCATATCACTCACATCCTGCTCGTAATCTCCACCCCTCATACCCTCTCCTACAATATTCAGAAATGCTAAAATTCTGGTTTGAGATTTATCAATGATATTCTTTTTAAAGGCGTCAAATGATTTATATCCCGGACCTCCACAGTCTACCATAGTGGTTACACCAGAACGAAAGCTAAATCCATCGGCTGTTACACCCACATCACCATTGCTTAAATAGCTATTTGGCTGGGTACCCCAGAAAACGTGTGCATGGACATCGATAAGACCGGGAGTAACATACATCCCTTTGGCATTTACAAGCTGCTCTGCAAGCGCAGCATCGATATTCTGTGCTATTTTGGCAATCTTACCGTCTTTTATGGCGACATCCATAAGGGCATTAATATTGTTCTTTGCGTCGATCACTCTGCCACCTTTGATCAGGGTATTGTATAGTTTACCCTGAGCATTTGTAAATGTTGCCAGGAAAAGCAGAACTACAACTAAAATTGAGACCTTTCTCATTGCTTTATATCTAAAATCCTTATATGAAAATCAAGAAACTGAATATTTTGTGTTTTAATTATTTGCTTTGTGCTGTAGTGCGGGCTATTGCATTCAGATCGTAAACAATTCTTCCGTTACGAATAGTCATTTCACACTCAAACCGTTGCTTACCTTCATTTCTGTTACCCGCGATATCCCGGAAAGCAAAATTCCCGTTACGTACTGTTAAGATTGCAACATCTGCTCCGGAACCTACCGATAGATTCCCAAGTTCCGGCCGCTTAATAGCCTGTGCGGGTGCCCAGGTACTACGGGAAATCACTCCCTGAATATCCATTCCCATAGAAAGGAAAATTGAGAGTACATTCAACTGATCTTTCATCGCA
>CAZGCG010000089.1:0-11280 GCA_964524205.1 uncultured Sphingobacterium sp.
TCAATGGTAACATTGACTTTTTCATCTCACACATAATCTGATTTTTATATAAATGAAGCATTTTGAATAATTGAGACTGATTAAGTATTTTTTCTAATAACAAATACAATAAATCCCAGAAAGAACTTCAAAAAATCGGCAAAACTCTTCATATATCATTCGTTTCTAATTTACTCATCAGGTTTATTTGTTCATGCTGTTACCATTCGCTTTTACACTGAACGAAACTAAACTGGTCTTCTTATTTATCATTACGGCTTCCCGTACTAGGTATAATTCATTAATTAACGTGAACTAGACATACTATTTAAAACCACATAGGTACATAGTATTTAATTGCTCCCGGGCTTTATTTTAAGCACACATTCTAAAGGTCGATTGATATGGTTAAATAATTGATATTTAGAAATTTATCTACAGGGCTTTAATCGAGTTTTATCGGCACGAAAATAAATTTGAGCTAACCTCAGTTGGTTGTAAACGGAAATATTAAAATATTTTTCTGTTTGTACCCCTGTCAATTATTAAAAAATTGTTAACCTCATACTTACTTCAAAATTACCGTTTGCATAATTACTTAGTGCCGAGGTAGCCGTACTATACATCCCAACGAAACCAATGTTCTGATAGTTTAAACCCAGGCCGAAAGTTGTGCTGTTTATACTGTGATACATTCCGAAAAAATTAATCATATTGTTTGCATAGCTTAGGTTTGCACCTGCATCTATTATATTTCTCATGCCTTTTACACCCCGGTAGGCTAACTTGGGTTCAAAACTAAATGCTGTAGTGCCCTCAAAATTAAATTTATAACTGGCTGCCGAAAAGAAGGTAGCCCGATTAACTGTATATCGGTTGATATCTCTCTTCAGGTAGTTCTTTATGTTCGGGAGAGCTGCTTGAATATTTAAATTAGTACTGGTATAAGCTACACCGAAATCACCGTCAATATAAGTTTCACGCTGATTGAAGGTGCCTACATGAATGTCGTTGGGATTGCCCTGTATTTCTTCTATGGTAATACGTTCGTTCATAATGCCCATTGATAGACCAAAAGACAGTTCCCTGGTTTCATTGTTCAGCGGCATATGATAGGCATAACTAGCAAGAGCACGGGTCCGCTTGAAGAGACCTGATTTATCATTGCTTAGATTTAGTCCGAGCCCCACTTTATTGTTCAGCCCATAGGCAGCTGTAAAAGCCTGCATGGTTGGGCTGCCGGGAATATTACTCCACTGCTGGCGGACACCCATATTCAGATCCATACCCTGTTCTGTTCCAGCCAGGGCCGGGTTACCCAGATATTGATTCTGAAAATACTGTGCACCCAGCGGATTGAGCTGGGCGAGGGTATTACGGCTATTACCCTGTATCACGATGATCATGAGGAATAAATAATATATTCTTTTCATTGTTATTTGTTGTTTGAATGCTATTGTGGCCTGACAATGGTAATAAAGCCTTTTAAGGTTGGGTTGCCTTTACCGAGATCAACAATATAATAATAGGTGTCTTCGGACAGAGGGGCACGGTTAATTGTTGCATCCCATGTATTATCGTATCCTTTTTTACTGAACACCAGCCTTCCGGCACGGTCAAAAACCCTAACCTCATTATTTGGATAGAGCTGAATATTCTGAACTATCCAAAAATCATTTACACCATCGCCATCAGGTGAAACAATATTGGTGGCATCCATGTGATTCTTGATTTCTGCCTGACTGACGGCTGTAAGTACTGATATCTCAGCCTTGCTAAGTGTACTTTGTACATAATTATTCGGGGGACTGAATTGCCCATCAGAAGCAATCAGATAATTGGACGACAGGGTACTGTTCAGCGGCGACCAGGCTAGTCTAAGGGTAGCGGCCAGATTTCCATTTAGTTCCGAATTCTGCAAGTGTATGCCGGACTTACCGCTAAAATTAATCGGGCGACTGAAGAAATAAGAACGTTTGACTCCCGGCAATCGTGGAAAATTGATTTCCTCTGCCCGGCTGGTAATCTCCGTATCATTGATCTGCAGGTTGAGGGAAGGCGTTAAGCTCAGACCATCAACAGCCAGTATCGTACCCGGTGAAACGAAAAGTCCTGAAGCCCCGGAACTGAACTGCGCTGTGGCGGATATCGCCAGACTTTGCAACAGGAAAATAATAATTGCAGACCTCATCATTTCTCTGTTGTTTCTGTTTTTTCTTCCTGGCTTTCTCCCGATGCCAATCCATTGCTTAGCATGGCCTCAAGCTTTGCCAGACGAGCTGCGAAATCTGTTTCCCTGGATTTGATTGATGCCAGTTCACGCTTTAGAGCTTCGTTCTCAGCTTTCAGTCTCAGGCTTTCATCATTCATCTCCTGCATTGCTTTGACCATAGGAGAAATAAAATCGGTATAACGCAGCCCCAGGCGACGATCCTTATCTCCGCCGATGGTGAGCACGGCATTGTCAGTTCCTACCAGCTCTTCTATGTCCTGTGCAATAAAACCCCAGTTACTGCGCTTATCGGTACTGTTCTTCATCTGGTAGCTCACGGGCTTCAGGTTCATGATAAAGTCCAGACCTTTATCCATCGGTCTGATCTGGGTTTTGAAGCGCCTGTCGGAGGCGGCGGTAAAAGCTACCTGGCCCTCGATGACGGTGACATCGGTATTACCGATACGCACTTTGTTACTGGCATCGACAGTGGCACCGTAACCAACAGCGGTAGCATTGAAAAGTCCGTCTGTGCTGACATCTGTATAGCCACCAATGGCCGTAATCGAAAACCCTGTTGTATTTGTATACAATGAATTAAATCCGATTGCAATATTTCTACTTCCGGTTGTGTTGTTTGGAAGGGCCATTCCTCCAATTGCCGTATTCATTGGCCCGGTTGAATTACTACCAGCCAGATATCCCCAGAACGAATTATTGATCGTTATCCGTCCCGCTTTCAGATTATTTATCCGGAAGTTCAATGGGACATTATCCGTTGTTCCAATAAAACTGGTTCCATCTACACTCCCTGCATTTCCGGTAAGTCCCCAGCCTGATGAGGCCGGTGTTTGCCAGGTGGCCAGACCGTTAACATCAGAGGTTAATACTTTATTTGCTCCCGGTAAACCTCCGGTTAGCTTAATTTGAGAGGTTTCAAGTACTGCGGAAGTTCCCCCGAGTTTTACTGCAGTGACATTTGTATTACCAATCTGAACTTTGTTGCTGGCATCGACAACAGCCAGATTACCAATTGCAGTAGCATTTGAAAGGCTGTTTATATTCACGTCTGCATAGTACCCTATTGCGGTATTGCCTGTTCCTGTGCCAGTAGTTCTCATCGAATTATATCCTATGGCAGTATTGTTATACCCGGTTGTATTGTTCTTTAGCGCGCTAAAACCATTAGCAGTATTGTTATATCCGGTTGTATTGTTATCTAGTGCGGCTGCGCCGGTTGCAGTATTTTCATACCCAGTTGTATTGTTATTTAGCGCGCTAAAACCATTAGCAGTATTGTTATATCCGGTTGTATTAGCACCAGCCAGAGAACCCCAAAATGTATTATATGAAGCCCGATCTATCCGTCCCGCCTTCTCATTATTTACCCGAATATTCAGAGGCACATTATCCGTTGTCCCGATAAAACTGGTTCCATCCACACTTCCTGCATTTCCGGTAAGCCCCCAACCTGAGGAAGCCGGTGTTTGCCAGGTGGCCAGACCTGCCGCGTCCGAGGTTAATACTTTATTCGCTCCCGGCGTACCTCCGGTCAGCTTTATTCTAAAGGTTTCAAGTACTGCAAAGGATCCACCGAGTTTTACTGCGCTAACATCATCGTTGCCGATCTGGACTTTGTTGCTGACATCGACAACAGCCCGGTTACCAATGGCGGTAGCATTTGTAAGGTTGTTTGCGCTAACGTTTGCCATGAAACCAAGTGCGGTATTGCCTGTTCCTGTTATATTCATGTTTAGCGCAGTTACTCCAAAAGCTGTATTTTGATTTCCTGAAATATTATCACGCAATGAATTATGACCCACTGCAGTGTTATTACTTCCGGTTGTATTTTCTTGAAGGGCGATATAACCAAATGCAGTATTACTAGCTCCTTCTGTATTCTTCCTAAGTGCAGATACACCATTGGCTGTATTGGTGCTTCCTGTCGTATTTGATGATAAAGCAAAAGCTCCAGTTCCTGTGTTCCAAGATCCTGTGTCATTATCTCCTGCGCCTGCTCGATATCCCCAATAAGTATTCTGATAATCACGATCTATCCGTCCTGCCATCTCATTATTCACCCGAAAGCTTAATGGCACATTATCAGTAGTCCCAATAAAACTCGTGCCATCCACACTTCCTGCATTTCCGGTAAGCCCCCAGCCTGAAGAAGCCGGTGTTTGCCAGGTAGCCAGACCTGCTGCATCCGAGGTTAATACTTTATTCGCTCCGGGTGTACCACCGGTAAGCTTAATTTGAGAGGTTTCAAGTACGGCCGAAGTTCCGCCGAGTTTTACTGCAGTAACCGATGCATTACCGATCTGAACTTTATTGCTGGCATCGACAATAGCTTGATAACCAATAGCCGTTGCGTTCACCAGATTATGTGTACTTACATCTGCTTTATATCCTATTGCTGTGTTATTATTTCCGATTGTATTGCTTTCTAAAGCAATTGCACCCAAAGCTGTATTATTAGTACCGCTTGTGTTTACTGACAGTGCACCTGTGCCAGATGCTGTATTAGACGCTCCTGTAGTATTTAGAGTAAGGGTGTTGGTGCCGGTAGCTGTATTCCCTGATCCCGTGCTATTTGCATTAAGTGCGTAGTAGCCGTTGGCAGTATTACTGCCACCTGTGGTATTTGACCACAGCGCATTCTGACCGCTTGCAGTATTTAAGTTTCCCGTCGTATTCTGTTCCAGCGCCTGATAGCCGTTGGCAGTATTAGAATCACCTGTAGTGTTTGATCTTAGTGCGTTTGTGCCGGTTGCAGTGTTTCTGTTGCCGGTAGTATTCGATGTTAAGCTGCCTGACCCTGAAGCCGTATTGTTTTCACCGGTAGTATTTGAGCTTAATGCCATTGCGCCGGTTGCTGTATTCCCAATTCCGGTTGTATTGCTTTTAAGCGTATGGGTGCCGGTAGCCGTATTGGAGTTGCCTGTACTATTGAGCTCAAGAGCAAAATTTCCGGTTGCCGTATTACTACCGCCGGTAGTATTTGAACGAAGTGCACCATTTCCCGAAGCCGTATTGTATGAGCCGGTGGTATTTGCTGCGAGCGAATTTACACCTGTTGCGGTATTGTAGTGCCCGCTTGTATTTAATCGTAAGGCAGCATGGCCGGTAGCCGTATTGCTTCCACCTGTGGTATTGGCATTAAGGGATTGGTAACCGGTAGCGGTATTGGAGCCTCCGGTAGTGTTCGAGGCAAGCGAACTTGCACCGGTAGCGGTATTGGTGTTTCCTGTAGTATTCGACAATAATGAACCCGCGCCTGTTGCAGTATTGTAAACACCTGTGGTGTTAGCGGTAAGCGCCTGCTTACCACTTGCCGTGTTTGCCGAGCCGGTGGTATTTGCTGCAAGTGCTTCTGTTCCAATGGCCATATTTGAATTTCCTGTATTCACAACCAGTGTTCTATAGCCCCAGGATACATTCCCGGTATTGGAAGGCTCAATCCGCCCTGATTTCTCATTATTCACACGGATATTCAAAGGCACATTGTCTGTCGTTCCGATAAAACTGGTGCCATCTACACTTCCTGCAGTTCCTGCCAGTCCCCAGCCTCCTCCGCCACCGGCAGCTATCGCATCGGCAACCGCTTTGGTGGTTGGATATTTCGTGTCGTCGGGACTGGCCAGTGAGGTAGCTTTGTTCGCTGTATTCTCTTTCAGACCCAGTGCTGTTTGCATAGCAGTACTGACGGGTTTATCGGCATCACTGGTATTATTTACATTTCCCAAACCTACTTTTGCTGCACTAATGCCTGTTGCAAGTTTGGCATCTGTTACGGCTCCGTTAGCAATAAGTGTTGCACCCGGCAAACCGGTTACATCACCTGCCAGAGTGCCATTGAATGTACCTGCAGGTCCGGGTGCCCCCTGCGGTCCTGCAGGTCCCTGTGGCCCAGCCGGCCCCTGCGGTCCTGCCGCTCCGGTGCTGCCCGGTGTACCTGCCGGTCCCTGTGAGCCGATAAGTAAGATTCCTGTTGCAGGCCAGGCTCCGGCAGTTTTAGGGCCAAATAAGGTTGTAGTCAGTGTGTTCAGGTAAAAATCGCCGTCTGTACCTATCGAAGCAGTAGGGTTGGAATTTCCATTCAGGACGGATTTCCCATTGGCTCCTGAACCTCCGGATTGGATATCTGCCACATCGGCAAGTTTGAGCCATTGTCCTCCATTGAATGAGTAGAAGCCTGGTGTATTGTCTGTCTGATAAATCAGCAATGCATTGGCGGGTCTTGCAATGGAGTTACGCTGAGCCAATGTCATGCGAGGAACCAATAACCCCTTTGAGGTAGAGAGCACCTCCAGCTGTGCGCTTGCATCGGGTGTGGTGGTACCTATACCCACCTGAGCGTTGGCAGCGAATGCCGAGAATAAAGTCACAAAAAGAGAGACGAAAATTTTGTTCATGTTTAGTTTTTTTGCTTACAGTTTTCAATCGGCTCAAATCCTCACATTTAGAAATTTTGTTCAGGTATCTGAGCTTTCACAGTGAAAAGATGGGTTATTTTTTATTTCGAAACTCGGAAAGTAGATGAGAGTGAGACTAAAGTAGATGAGTTGCTGAAACTTATAGACATCAGTTTGGCTAAACAGCTCCTGCAAAATGAAATAGATATTGTGAATTAAAGTATGATTATTTATCTTGCTTAAGATATGCAGTGTACACTCCTCGTAGCCGACGATAATCCGATTGAGTGCGATACCGTGGTGCTTTTCCTGAAGCGTCTCTACCCTGAAGCTGTTATTATTACCTGTAAAGACGGCTTTGAGGTGCTTGAAGAATTGCAGAACGGGAAGGTTGATGTGGTGTTTTCTGATATCGAAATGCCGGGACTTGATGGCTTGAATCTGATCAAAAGTCTGCCTGAACCTCCACCCTTTGTTTTTATCACTTCCTATGCAGATTATGCAGTGGAGAGCTTCAATGTTGATGCAATCGACTTCATGGTTAAGCCCGTAACTTTTGCCCGTATCGCTAAAGCTTCTCAGAAGGCTTTTGAGTACATCTCACTAAGGGCATCGCATAGCTCATCATCAACTGATAACGAATTAGTCCGCACTGAACAGCAGGCAGTAGATCATTTTTTTATAAGGGAGAACGGAGGGTTTACGCGCATCTATTATGCTGATGTAGCCTATGTAGAGAGCATGGGCGACTTTTCAAAGATATTTAAAGCAGAGGGTCAGCAGCATATCGTACTTTCCAGTTTGAAAAATCTCGAAAATCAGCTGCCTGATCAACTTTTCAAGCGTGTTCACCGGCAATACATCGTGAACCTGAATCAGCTGCAATCCATCATGCGAGGTGAAGTGGTATTAAAAAACAAAATGAGTATTCCATTGAGTGCTTCATTTCATCAGGATGTCACTGCTGCTTTTGTTATTCAAGATCCAATAAAAAGAAACTAAGGAGCTGTAGTCACTTCAGCCGGTGTTGTGTTTCCTCCTTGCTCATCAGTACTGGCTTTATAAGCCCTCAGCCTGTAGAAATAGGTAGTGCCGGGCTGTAGTCCATTGATTTCGTGATGTGTACCTGAAACCTGTTTGCCCTCGTATCCCGGCAGGATATGTTCAAAATTCGGGTCGCTTGCCAGATCAAGCAGGTAATGGCTGGCAGAACCAAAACGTGGTGCAGTCCAGTTTAGCACAAATCCCTGAGAGGAAATTCCTGAGGGTTCTTGTAGAACAGGTATAACCATGGCATAGCTTTCTACCCAGTTTGATACCAGTCCGGGGCTTGGATAAAACTGCTGTATTTCTCCATTTAGTCCATTGACAGATTTGTCGAACAGGGTAGTATAGCGGTTAGTACCCCCGGCTATGCCCATATTGAAATCGTAATATGCAATCAGCCCGGGCTCATCGGCAGAAAGGGGTTGTAGCATATCTTCTTTCAAGAATGCGGAACGGTCGTAATTAAATAACCTCACTTCATCTACAGTCATTGGAGAGCGTTCATCGAAATTCAGGAAGAGACCATTATTGCTAATTGAAATCGGGAATCCTGTTTTAGATTCTGCTCTGAGTTCTCCATCAATATACAGACGGGCATCTTTTGCAGAAAAAACACCGGCTACGAAATACCATTTATTAGTTATCGGCTTTGATTTATCATGTATCCTTACCTGACTGCCTTCAAGACCTGTTCCTGAAGACATCAGCAATTCAAAATGCCCTTTGGGATTTACCCCAAGAGAATAGCTCTCGTCAAAGTGGGGAAGTGTACTCCTCTTCAGAATAAACCGATGATTAGGTAATCCAATTCCTACTTTAACCCACATTTCCACAGTAATTACCGCAGGGGTAAGTATAGGGTTATTTTGTATAACAACCTGATCATCAATGCCATCGAATTTTAATGCATTCCCCGGCTGAGAAGATGAACTTAGAGTTAATTCAGCTGTACTGCTTCCCATCGAATTATAGCCGGTAATACGGAAGGTCTGACCGGGTACTAACAGATCCGGTTTTCCGCTGATTGCTCCTGACGAGTAATCAAAATTAATTCCTGAAGGTAGCAGAGAAGGACTAATTTTATATCCCTGAGTGGAAATTTTCCTGATCCGGTTATTCAGGCAGTCTGCTACATACAACCCTGATTCATTTTCTGATAGGGCAGCAGGAAAGTAAAAGCTGCTCAGAATTCCTTCGCGGTTGTCTGTTGAACCTGAAGCGCCGCTACCTGCCAGGGTACTTACCTGCCTTTCCGGACTTATCCGCCGAATAAGCTGATTGCCTGTATCGCATACATAAATCCAACCGGCGGCACCAATTGCAATTGCCCGCGGGTTATTGAACGATGCCTGTATAGGGTCGGGGTGATTTGCGGAGCCGGCGAAACCGTTCCCTGCAAGGGTACTTACACTTCTATCGGGACTAACAATACGTATTTTATGATTCAACTGATCTGCTACAAACACATTGCCCTCACTGTTAACGGCTATACCTGCAGGCTGATTAAACATAGCAAGTTTGCCTTCTTTATCATCACGATCTCCTGCAGTTCCGTTCCCTGCAAGCGTTGAAACCGCACCATCAGGGCTAATCTTGCGAATCTTATGATTACCCTCGTCTGATACATAGATATTACCCTTAAGGTCGGCTGCCAGACTAACAGGATACCGAAACCGGGCCATTAAACCATTCGGATGATCCAAATCCCCGGGCTTCCCGCTTCCTGCAAAGTTGCTGACCTTACCTGAAGGACTTATCCTGTATATCCGGTGATTGTATGGCTCGGCAACATAGAGGTTTCCGATATTGTCCAAAGTAATACCGGAGGGACTGTCAAACCCGATAGCCAGAGTACTGACCATCCCTTCAGGGTCGATTTTGCGGATACTGCCATTCATTTCATCCGCTATATAAATTATGCCATTTTTCGATGCAACGATGCCTGAGGGATGGTTGAATTCTGCAACATCCAGATGACCATCCCGGTTAGAGGGCTTGCCGTTCCCTGCAAAGGTGCTGGTTGCACTATACTGTCCGGCTGGTACAGGCCCACCTGTGTTTACCGGATAAACAGTAGAAATATTGGAATCTAGAAGGAAAAATTTATAGGTTCCATACGAAATTTTAGGAGCCTGGGCATATAGAAACTGCCCCGACAACAATAAAATCAGAGTCGTAGAAACGCAGAAAGTTCTAAGCATGGGGCAGCATTATTTTAAAAAGACTTCCTTTCCCCAGGGGATTCCTTGCAACCTCAATGCGTCCGTTCATAAGTCGAATAAAGGTCTTACAGAGGAGAAGCCCTAAGCCGGCCCCTTTTTCCTTATTTGTGCCCCGGGTACTTTCCATGCTTTTGATGTCAGTGCTGTTGAACTGATCCATAGCTGTATTACTCATACCTATACCGGTGTCAGTTACAGTGATTATCACATTCTTATCTTCTGTTGCCGAGGCTATGGTAATGCTGCCTCCTGAGGCGGTAAACTTTACTGCATTACTTACCAGATTTCGCAATACCAGCATGAGCATATTTGGATCACACAACCATTTAAAGTCCTGGGATACAGTGTTATGAAGGCTAAGTCCTTTATCAGCCGCTCGTGTTTCCTGCAATAATAATACATCAGAAGCGAGGTCTGCAACATTTACTTCCTTTATTTGAGGCCGGTATCCATCCATTTGGCTGGCGGCCCAATACAATAAGTTATCCATCATTGAAGAGGTATGAGTTAATGTTGTTTCAAGCTGTGCCATATAAGCTTCCATTTTCTCTTTCGGAATATCCTCCTGTTGCAGAATCTGTGAAAGTCCGAGCAACATATTGAGCGGACTGCGCATATCATGCCCTACAATCGCTAAAAGTCGGTCTTTAACACCACTAACCTGGAGCAGTTCCTCATGCTGTGCAGTGATTAATGCATTCAGTCGCTTCGTTTTACGTTGGCTTGTATAAATAATTATTGTTGCCAAAAGTATGAGTGATGATATGCTGAGGAGATAAAACATCCTGCGACGGCCTTGCCGGATGTCAGTTTCCTGCTTCAGGATGAACTTGTCTTTCAGGGCAGTTTGATATTGCGCATTTAAACGAACGGTTTGTGCTTTTGCTGCTTCCTCCTGCAATTCCGCTTCCTTTTGCGTTACCCGCAGCTTCAATAATTGCTTCTCCTGTTCAGCCAGCTGCTTTTCCTGTACTTCAAATTGTAGTCTTTCGCGCTCCTGCTTCGCAATATCTTCCTGTCTTTCCCTGCTGAACAATAGTTGTTGCTGAAGTATTACCTTATCCTCTGCCTGTGAAAATGCAGCTTGAATAGTTAATATGAAATACAAAAGTGAGAGCAGTATTAGTTTCATCGCATTATCAGAACTAAAATAAATGATTTTGCGAATCAATCATATTTTTCTGTTTAAATTTAGATGGTGTCGGTTAAATATTTTGATCTATATGATAATTTTGTATAAGCTTCAATTAAAATAGGACAAAGCTGTAGGAGTTTATTGACGATTGGATCACTTCGCATAAGGCAGACAGGGTTCTAAACCCTGTCTGCCTTGTTTAAACCCTGCCTGCCTTAATAAAAAAAGCCCTTCCTGAATTTTCAGGAAGGGCTTTTTTATTAGAAACGA
>CAZGCG010000090.1:0-7585 GCA_964524205.1 uncultured Sphingobacterium sp.
ATCGTCTACAACTTTAGCATAAACATTACCGTTGCGTTCTCTCATCCCTATCACAGGTTTTTTAGTGGTAACGTTTCTTCCTTGCGAACCTTTAGTCTTTTTATTTTTGTGCTTGTTTGCTTCTCTACCTCCCATGTAGGTTTCATCTATCTCAACGTGATCAGAAAATTCTACTTTAAAATCTGGATGATCGAATGCGTAACGAAGCCTGTGAAGAATAAACCAAGCAGTCTTTTGAGTTACATCAATATCTTTAGCTAACTGGTGGGATGAAATACCCTTTTTATGGGAAGAGAAAACATACAAAGCTAAGAACCATTTAACCAGTGGAATCTTAGTATTATCAAAAATAGTTTGAGTTTTTACATTAAAGTATTTACCAGTGTTTTTGCATTTGTATTTATTTCCAGCACAGTTATAAACTTTAGATTCAGGATCAAAGGGAGACACTACATTACCATTCCATCTGATCTTTTCAAGGTGATTAATACATTCCTGTTCTGATGGAAAGGTTTTGATTAAATCTAAAATGCTTTTAAACTCTGAAATCATGGTGTAAATATATACTTATTTTTTGATATAAACAAATTTAAGTAGATAATTACACTTAATTATTTACGTTATCATACTATTTATAAGTATGGTTAAGAAACTGATAACTAAGTACAAGAGAATCAAAAGAAGATTCTTAAAGTACCATAATTGTTCTCATGAACTCAATAAAATAATTGTGATTGTAAATATTTGGAAAGGCTTTCAGGAAAATGAAAAAAAGATACTACTAAAGGAATTGAAAATTACTAATAGTGTATTTAATACAACAAAATCAGGGTATTTGCCCCTTCTTATAAGAGTACTCAATCGCCTCCAATATGACCTCTAACCTAATTTTGGCAGTAAGTATTCTGTCATATATTTCTTCCATCTTTTTACTTTGAATTGGTTCATGGTCATATACTGATGCCATTTTGGGTGCAAGAAGGTTATAATACAACTCTTCGGATATGAAATCATATTTAGGCTCAGACAAACTTCTCACTCTTTCAAATATTCTAAAATAAAATGAGTTCAATTGTTTTGTGTTATACAGCTCTACAAGTTCCGCAACTTCCTTGCGATTAAACTCCTTTAATCCAAAAAGCTTTCTCCTGAGCACTATTAACCAAATCTTTAGATTCATATAGTTACTAAACGTAAGCTATTCAAGTAATTTACTAGGTTCTATATCCAATGCTTTTGCAATAGCAAAGATTACTGATACACTGGTATTAATTACGCCTCGCTCGATCCTACTAACCTGACTGTATTCTACGCCCACCAGATTTGCAAGGACTTCCATCGTCATATTCTTTTCAGTTCTATACTTTCTCACATTCTTCGCAAGTGTGGTTATTGCTGATATATCCCTGAGCTGTGGCACATATCAATTTTAGGCTTTATTTATTTTTGGACTTGTGGCAAATTTGCCCTATAATTGTTTAATCTTAAGTTAATTAATCGCAAACTCGTTAACACTTTACAATTATGCTAGAAACAAACTTGGCTGGATTAAAAGTTACACTTAAAATAATCCTTTTCGGATTTCCTATTGCTTGGATTCTATTCTCTTACTGGCTTCTCTATGATGATGGGATAAGTGAAGGATCATTGTGGGCAAGTATAGTTGTTGGCGGGCTAGGATATGGGTTCTTTCTATTGAGGTACTACGCACAGAAAAGAGCCTTAGAAAACTACATTGAAGCACTTCAAAATCAACAATTCAATGAAGCTTTAGATTATGGCAGATCATATTACGGCATGAAACGAAACGGCATTAAGGGTGCTGGTGGCGAAGGACTAACAGCACAGGACGAACAAGCCATTAACAATGATATGGCAGCTTATAGATAATCAGATCATGAAGAAAATAACATTCCTGCTAATATTTGTTATAACAATGTCAGCATGTAAAAAGAACAGTAATGATGTAATAGATGATAAAGCAACTATCGTAGGTAAATGGTATCAGAAGAAATCTGTTGCATCAGCTTATGAAAACGGTGTCAAGAAAGGTGCTGATGATGTTGATTCAGATTTTACCGTAAAAGATTATATCGAATTTAAGAGCAATGGTAAAGCGGTTAGTGGTTCAAGTAACGGCATTGAATCTTCATATACTGTTACAGGTAATAAGGTTAAAATTACTTACAGTAACCCATCAGATAATCAAGAGTTCACAATAAACAAACTTACATCTACGGATCTGGTATTGTATTGGGAATACGATATCCAAATGAAAAATGGTGTTGTTGTTTATAAGGAAGCTACTGAACTAACTTTTAAGAAATAATCCATGAAAATAGTATGTCGATTTAGTACCTAATAATCTATATTTTAAGTATGAAAATACTTGAAAAGATGGCGGGATTGTTAATTGGGGAAAAAGTTGACTGGCTTGATAAACAATCGTACTTTGGTAAATACTTTTGTTTTAAGATAAGACGACTTCTTATGAATGCCATATATAATATTTGGAGTAAAACGCAACTTCATCTGCTTGAAAAATACTATGCGGAGTTTGGTTTTTATAACGCTGAAAGAACTTTTGAAGCGATAATGCCAATTATAATTATTGCTAGAAATTATATTGAAGCTCGTGATGTAGTTGCTGCAATAACCAAGGATTTGTCAGGTACTTATAAGCTTGAAGTTTTTCAGAATTATTTACTCCAACGAATCGCTACAGATGAAGTACTAGAATCTAAAAAACAAGAGATAGTCTCTCGATTCACTGACGAACAATTAGGAACTATACGTTTTGAAACGTTAGTGGGACATAACATACAGCCAAATATTATGCAATTCCTTCCTGAGTCAATGCAGAGTGATAAAATAGGAAAGTTCGATAAGGTTGATCAATTATTAAATTTTCAGGTTGTCACTGACACAAAGCATCATTTGCATCAACATTCAGAATTTTTTGTACAGGTTCGATTAAATCCTCAGTTCGTACCCAAATCGTATACTGATGATCAAATTCGAATACTTGCCACACACGGACATAATAAAGTAAAAAACACCTTAAAGAAAGGTGATATAATTGCTTTAAACGATGCTTTTTTGAATGAGGTATTAACCGTCCTACAGAACGCAGGCATTGAATACGAATTAAATTCTATACTAACTGGTCACGATCATTACAATACTGTCATCATAAAATAATAAAGCCCCTACTTCTTCAGCAGGGGCAGTCATGGATGGTTCATAAAAGTTAGATTTTAGCAAACTACTTCTTCCTGTTGTAGGGAGATTGGTTTGTAGGCTTTAAAGAAATATTGTTGTTTGATGCAATACTCTGAACAGAACTTTCTGTTCTGCCTGTTTTCAGCCCTATGACCCTTGTCGGAGTGTTTTGAGCAGCTAAATCTTTAACCTGTTTCACCACTGAGGAAGTGATCGGCTTTCCATGATTTGCGGGTAATTTTCCCATAATTTTTGTGCAGTAATGTGATACTACAATACAAAGGTATATACAATAATTTGAGGTTTTTTGAAACGTACGGAGATCCTTATAGACTTTTTAACTCCTTAAGTATAATATAGAGAATTTGTATCTTGGTGGCTATTACTTTTACCTGACTATGACAAAAAGCATTAAGGAACGCTGGTACAATAATACATGGATTGTTACTGTTGGAAGTTGCCTTATATTAGCTCCTATTGGTACGGGTATATACGATTCAATTAAATCTAAACCTTTACTAAGCACTTTTGGTCATTGGATTAAAGTGTTGTATGACGGAATAATAACGATCTTGAATTACCCAATGTGGTATTTATTGGTTTTTATCTTGCTGGTAGTTGTTGGTCTTATTTTAATTGCAAAGGTTCAATCTAAACCAGATACTGTGTTAGAACCTGAGCCAGATTTTATCTCTTATAAAGTTGATAAATTTAAAAACTGGTACTGGAGCTGGAGTTACTGGTACAATTCAACACAAACTAAGTATGAAATAGTTGATTTAGAACCATACTGTGAAAAATGTGAAATGCAGATGCTTAGCTCCCATGAAGTTTTTGGGGCTTTATATTACTGCCCTCAGTGTGAAGCTTCACATCGGAAAAATCCATCATCAACAACGAAATGGGAAGAAAAGTACGATATCAAAGCTTTGATCGTTGATAGAATCGCTAAAAATAAATACCAAACTTGATTAATTTTCATTATGACTTATCTTAGTCCATAATAAATAAGAATGCAGGTTACAAAACTATATAATCACCGAATTTTTATTGGTGTAAACTAATATATCATTGCCAAAATTAATTAATATGATCAGACCGGAAGCTCGAAAGTATATCATCAATTTTGATACCAGAAAAGAAAATCGGGAATAGAAAATCCTAAAAATAATTCCAATAAAAAAGCGGGTCATGATAATATGACCCGCTTCAGAATACTTTAATTATAATCTCTAAACAGCTTCCGGCTTTTTCTTAAACCAGCCTTTTATTCGTTTAGAGTTTGAATCACCTATTAACAGCATACATGGCACCAAAATCAGGGTCAGGAATGTTGCAAAACCCAGGCCGAATATCATAGTCCATGATAGTGGTCCCCAGAAAGCTACGTTATCCCCGCCGAAATATAGGTTTGCGTCAAATTCTGTAAACAGAGTAACGAAATCCATATTCAAACCCACAGCAAGAGGAATTAAGCCTAACATGGTTGCTGTAGCTGTGAGTAATACCGGAGTCATTCTGGTTCTGCCGGCTTCAATGATGGCATCCCTGATATCCATCCCCTGTTCGACCATTAAGTCGGTAAATTCTACTAACAAAATACCATTCCGTACGACAATACCTGCAAGGGCAATAATACCCACTCCCGACATCACAATAGACATCTCCATTCTGAATATGGTAACACCGAGTAATACCCCAATTATACTTAATAAGATCTCACTCAAAATGATCAATGGCTTTGTAATTGAGTTAAACTGTGTTACCAGAATGATAAGAATAAGTCCAAGAGAAATCATCAATGCAGTACCAAGGAATAGCATAGTTTCCTGCTGTTCTTCCTGTTCACCTGCCATGTTAACATCAACCCCTGCAGGAGCTTTAAACTGATCAATTTCACGCTGTATATTAGCCACTACCTCATTCGGATTGTAATCACCAAGCACATTGGATGAAAGAATAATGATCCTCTTCTCCTGCTTACGTTTAATTCCTCCGTAGGTATTCACATAATCAATAGTCGCAAAAGAGGACAGCGGTACCTGGCGAATAATTCCACCCATACCCATATCGCGGTAAGTAACTTTCATATTCCTTAAGGCATCCAGATTGTTTTTCTGACTTTCGTTTGCCCTCAGGTTGATCTCATAATCTTCATTTGCATCACGAAACTTCGAAACTTCCTTTCCAAAAATAGCCGTACGCAGATCCATTCCAATTTGCCCACTGGAAATTCCTTCCCGGTTTGCCCTTTCACGATCAATATCGAAAATAATCTCAGGTTTGTTGTTTTGAAAATCGGATTTTAACTCTTCAACTCCAGCAATCTGACGAGTCTCAAGATATTGTTTCAGGTTTTCTGAGACTTTTACAAGTGAGTCAAGATTATCTCCTGTGATCTCAATACTAATCGGCTTGGCTGTCGGAGGACCTGATTGTTCCTGTGCCACAGTAATTTCAGCACCCGGAATTCCTTTTACAGCCTCTCTTATCCGATCAAGGTATACCGAAGTACTTTCACCAGTTCGCTTTCCAAAACTCACAAATGCTACAGTGACTTTTCCCATATTGGAATACTGTCCCTGATCTTCACTCTGTGGATCTGTGACTCCAATTGTAACATTTGATAGAATTGAGGATACATCCTTATTATCCCTTCCTACAACTTTGGTCACATTTTCTTCGACCTTTTTTACTACCTCATTAGTATATGCCTGATCTGTACCTACCGGCAACTGGATATATACATAAACGAAATTCGGATCTGACTTCGGAAAGAACACGATTTTAGGAGGCACCACAGATATCAGTAGAAGCGTCAGAAAAAATAATCCGACAGTACCCCATAGCATAGTTCTTGGCCTTAATATCGCCCATTTAAGCAGTGATACATATTTATCCTGTGCACGTGGCCATATTTTAGTTTGAAAATTCCGGATCGCATTGTTCAGATAAAAATGGTTCAGCAGATAAAGCAATCCCACAAAAACTACAAGATTACCGATTCCAAAATTGATTAGATATCCTAGTATTGCAACACCTAAAAATATTAATAGATTCTTTCTTACACTTTTGTCAAACGATGGCTTTTTAACCGAGTGATCTTCAGGCTCCATAAAGTCTACTGCAAACACAGGATTAATTATATAAGCCACCAATAGCGAAGCAAGAAGAGTGATGATCAATGTCATTGGCAGAAAGAACATAAATTCACCTATCACACCAGGCCAGAATAATAATGGTACGAAGGGAGCCAATGTAGTCAGTGTACCCGAAAGTACCGGCAAGAATACCTCTGCAGCAGCAATTTTTGCTGCTTTCTTAATAGGAACCTTACCATTGTCGAAGATACGGTGTGTGTTTTCTATCACTACGATAGCATCATCCACAACAATCCCGAGTCCAAGCAGGAAAGAGAACAAAACCATCATATTCATCGTAAAGCTGAAGCCCATTATTCCTCCGAGGGCAGGCATAGCCATAAATGCGATGAACATAGACAATGGAACCGATAGTGCGACAAAAAGTGCATTGGTTATACCCATAAAAAACATCAGAATCACAGTTACCAGAATAAAACCTATGATAATGGTATTAATAAGGTCATGTAAGGTGATACGGGTTCGGTCCGATTGATCGCCAGTTACAGTAATGTTCAGATTTTTAGGTAATGAGCTGACTTTCATTTCCTTGATCAATGCATTGATCTTATCGGATGCATCAATCAGATTTTCACCGCTTCGCTTTTTAACATTCAGAGTGATTACATTCTTTCCATATAAACGCGCATAACTTTCCTGCTCCTTGAATGAATCTTTAACTTCAGCAATATCTCTCAGATATACAGAGGACCCTGTAGGGGTTTTAATAATCAGATTGGATAATTCCTGAGCGCTGACGAATTCTTTTTTTACATTCAGTGTTCTTCGAACTCCATCCATTTTTATGGTACCTCCAGAAATGGTAAGGTTCTCATAACCTACGGCACGTTCTATATCACCAAAGGAAATCTGAGCTGCTGCCATCTTGTTCAGGTCGGCATTGATCTGAACCTCCTGTTCAAGAGCTCCGACAATGTCAACACCTGAAATTTCTTTCAGGCTTTCAATCTGATCCTGAACCTCTTCTGCATAATGTTTAAGGCTTTTGAGGTCATAGTCACCAGAAATGTTCAGGTACATGATCGGTAGATCCGAAAGGTTGATATCCATCACATTGGGTTCATTCGGCAGATCAGAAGGAAGATCCTGTCTAGCCTTATCAACTGCATCCTTTACCCTTTGTTTTGCATCTTTGGTTTCAACATTTGTGTTAAATTCAGCTGTAATTATTGAGAAATCCTGGTAAGAATTGGAGGTGATCC
>CAZGCG010000090.1:7685-11239 GCA_964524205.1 uncultured Sphingobacterium sp.
ATTTTACCTGTCTGTACATTAACCCGCTTTGCTTTACCCCCTTCTTCAACAAATAGATAATCACCGTTCTCGGCCTTTTGGATTGCATTTACCGGAACTACTAATGCTTTAAGATTTTGGTAATCAATTATTTTCAAAATTGAAAGCATATTAGGACGGTACTTGCTATTTGAAGGAAGCTTTATTTCAACATTAAAACTTCTTGATACCGGATCAATAGTCTTGGATGCGAATGAGATTTTTGTTGAAACCGTATCTGGTACATCAGGTAATATTACCTGAACATTATCTCCCTGATTAACCCGGCTTGCATACGACTCGGCAACCAAAGCTTTAGCCTTTAATTTACTGGCGTTAACCACCCGAATTCCTGACATTCCCGGTGAAACTGCCTGTCCGACTTTGAGATCCATCGCATCGATAGTTCCGGATATCGGAGATTTTATTTTGAACATTGAAACCTGGGTTTTAAGTGTTGCAATACGGCGTTGAGCTGCATCACGTTGGGTTTTTGCATTCAAAAACTGGACTTCCGTTCCAATCTTCTGATCCCAAAGGCTCTTTTGACGCTCATAAAGCGTGGTTGCAAGGTCGAGTTGGGTTTCCAGCTCAGAAATGTTCTGGCGCAAAACCTGATCATCAATTTGTGCCAGGACCTGTCCTTTATTTACATTTTGACCGATAACAGCATAAACAGCAGTTACCACACCCTGAGCTTCAGGATTTACCTGTACATTCTCTTCTGCATCAACTTTTCCCTGGACCTCCAAATAATTTTTGAATGAAGTTTCCTGAAGCTCTAAAACAGATACATCTTTTACATCCTCAGCTGCTGAAACACTTCCAACTTCAGCTTCAAGCTTTTCTATTTTTGAGTTTAACTCTACACGCTCCTTCTTCAGCGCTTCAAGCTCAGATTTTTTATCGGTTGGTTTTCCTCCGCAAGACGCCAGAAAAAAAACAGTAGAGATCAATAGTATTCTTTTCATTTGAGTGATTTTTGAGTTTTTCAATATTCCGCCACGGGCGGATAGTTCTTATTTATTTGCCTGTAAAGCTGCCTGGTATTCTTTTAAACCTTTTAATAAACTATTTTACCTAATGCTTTATCCATATTAACCTTGTTGATTAAAAGATCATAAAGTGCATTGATATAGTTATTCTGTGCCTCCTTAAGAGAGGTTTCGGCTGTTGTAACTTCAATACTTGAACCAACCCCCTGCTCGTACTTAATTTTTGTTACTCTCAATACTTCCTGAGCGAGCTCCATATTACGGTTTTGATTCTCAAGTGATTTCAGACCATTTCGATAAGTTGTCTGAGCCTGTTCAACCTCAAGACTGATCCCATTCTTCAAATTGACCAGATTGTTCTGAGTTTTTAGAATTTCCAGCTTTGCATTACGGACCTGATACAGTTTAATACCCCCCGAAATGATTGGAACAGCGAGGCGGAAACCAATCACAGTAGTTGGGAAACTTCTGTCAAACAAAGTTCCGAAATTATTTGACTGTAAACTTTGGGAAGTACTTCCAAAGGCCGAAAGAGATGGTAAAAACTGACTTTTATATCTCTTCAGATCCAGTTCATTCAATTTTTTCTGCGTTTCGAGTAAGGAATATTCTATCCTGTTTTTGTATGCGCTGGTATCAGAAACCGCGAAAGCCTGAACCACCTGAAGCCCTGCTATGGAATCTTTTAATGTCAGTTTACTTTGTATACTCATTCCCATCTGAAACTTCAACAGATTCACATTCAGATCCAGCAGCCTGATTACATTTTCACGTTCAGTTTCAAGATTATTATTAAGAACAGTCAGACGATCAACATCAATTTTTTCAACAAAACCATTTGCATAAAGGGCCTTTGTATCATTCAATGTTTTTTTCAGGCGGAGTAAATTAGCATCCAGAAGACTCAGTTGTTCATTACTTACAAGTACTGAATAATAGGCTTTGCTTACAGCAACGGCTGTTTCTATACGACTTCTCTTCAAACTCTTACTTGATAATTCCCTGTAAGTTTTAGAGGCCTGTAAACCCACCAGATAAGTTCCATCAAACAGCAACTGGTTCAATTCAAGTCCGAAAGAGGATTGATATTTAACACCAAACTGCACCGGAACCTGGGTACCAGGTTGTCCGAAAAACTCGCCTGGCAATAAATTTGTAGGTACTTTCAGGAAATCATTGAAATTTAAATTTCCGCTAACCTGAGGCAAACCAATTCCGACAGTCTGCTTAACTGTATTTGCTGCAATTTCTTCATCAATCTTAGCGTTCTGTATCGAACTCTGATTTCTCTGTGCGTAATCAATAGCCTCCTGCAGACTAAAATGGGCGACAGTATCAGTCAATTGTGCCCTGGCATCAATTATGCTAAAAAGACACAGCAATAGTGTTAGGTATTTGTATTTCATAGTGTATTATTCTTCTTCAGTTATTTCCTTGTACTTATTTATTAATTTATGTCCTTTAAGAGTACATATTCCATATAAAAAATGTTCTGTCAATTCAGACATAACCTGAACAATTCCATATTTACCACTTGTATACGTCGAATTTCCATTAAAGATCAGGTCAATTTGTTCCAATCTCATTTGAGTCAAAATATCCGGTTTAATATCATCCCGGTAATAACCCTCTTTGATTCCACGAAGTAAATTATCATGAATAGTCGAAAAAAGATGCTTTTCCCTGAACTCCTTAAAATAAATCCATGCCTGTGGATGATACTTTTGAAGATCATAAAACAGGGTCGGGTTCATATTAGATAAAAGTTCCTTCATATTTGTTACAGAAAAAAACACTTCATGAACTGCATTTTCAGCTGTCTCAATATTTTCTTTGATCACACATTTCTGACAATTTAATTTCATGTCAATTACAATATTCACAATCTCATTCTTATCACAAAAATGAGTATAAATAGTCTTTTTAGACATTCCCAGATGCCTGGCAATATCATCCATCGTTACACTTTTAAAACCATACTGGCAGAAAAGCTTATCAGACTCAGAAATTATGTACTCTTTTACTTCCAATTCACACCTCTTTTTTAATTCGGCGGTAAAACTATGGAAACTTTTAACAATTCCAAAGTTTCCATAAAAAATATTTAATTTAATGAGATCGGAGCTTGGAAGTCGGAGGTCTGAAGTCAGACATCAGACTTCATACTCTCACCTCAGACAATAAATAAAAATCGTAACTTCGCAAAAAATCCCGATATGAACTTTTCTCCATTATCTGCTATTTCTCCCATTGATGGACGCTATCATAATTCTACCCAAGAACTATCCTCTTACTTCTCTGAAGCCGCTTTAATAAAGTTCAGGGTATATGTTGAAGTAGAATATTTTATTTCATTATGCGAAATTCCTTTACCCCAATTAAAGAATTTCGATAAAAGTAAATTCGAAGCCTTGAGAAAGGTGTATTTAAATTTTTCTGAATCAGATGCTGAAGCGGTTAAGTTGATCGAAAAGACAACCAATCATGATGTAAAAGCTGTGGAATACTTCATTAAGGATAAGTTCAACGAATTGGGATTAA
>CAZGCG010000091.1:0-11205 GCA_964524205.1 uncultured Sphingobacterium sp.
GAAGCAGAAAAAATGGCATCACTGGGACAGCTAACCGCTGGTATTGCTCATGAAATAAATAATCCCATTAACTTCGTTACATCCAACATCACTCCTCTTAACCGTGATGTTGATATATTAATTGACTTTATTGGGGAGATGGAAAAGATAGGTTTATCTGATCTTTCTGTCGAAGAAAAGAAAAAGCAAATTGAGGAGCAAAAAGAGGAACTTGATTATGATTATTTAAAGCTGGAAATATCACAACTGCTTAAAGGGATACACGAAGGGGCCTCCAGAACTTCTGAAATTGTAAAAGGATTGAGGGTTTTCTCCCGTTTGGATGAGGACGACCTGAAGAAAGCCAACATAAATGATGGGCTTGACTCAACACTGATTGTTATAAATAACTTATTGAGTAACAAAATCAAGCTGGAAAAAGTATACAGTGATATTCCAATGATTGAATGTTACCCGGGTAAACTCAATCAGGTCTTTCTGAATATTATCTCAAATGCGATTTATGCGATTGATAAGAAGTTTGGCGAAGAACAGGGTGGTATTTTGAAGATAAGTACCAGCAATAATGAGAAAAGTATATTCGTTAAAATAGAAGATAATGGTATTGGAATGGATGAGATTACAAAGAAAAAGATCTTTGAACCCTTTTTTACCACAAAAGATGTAGGCGAAGGAACTGGTCTTGGAATGTCAATTGCTTACAATACAATCAAAAGACATCAGGGCGAAATACAGGTTAACAGTACTCCGGGCATTGGAACAGAATTTATTCTGGAATTGCCAATAATTCTCGATCTTACAGCAGAAATTTAAGTGGAAAAACAGGAAAAAATAAAAATTCTTTATGTTGATGATGAAATCAACAACCTGACTGGCTTTAAGGCATCATTCAGGATGAATTATAATATCATGATTGCCGTGAACGCGACCGATGCAATGCAGCATTTGAGTTCTCATCCGGATATCAGGGTTATCTTTTGCGATCAGCGAATGCCCGGAAAAACGGGAGTTCAGTTTTTTGAAGAGATCAGAAGCCGTTATCCTAAACCAATCAGGATACTGCTAACAGGCTATACCGATATCGATTCAGTAATCGACTCCATAAACCTTGGTAATGTCTTCAGATATGTAAAAAAACCCTGGGCAGATGATGATATTCTTGGTGCTATCAATGAAGCCAATAAATTTTATGTCTCTAATTCACTGCTCGCTGTAAAGAACGAAGAATTACAACGGGCTTATAATGAGCTTGATAAATTTTCATACAGCGTAACTCATGATATGAGAGGGCCGCTATTGAGCGTTCTTGGTGCCATTGAAGCTGCCCAGCATATGGATGATATTACCGAGATCAGAAAAATGCTGCTGATGATGAAGGATTCAGTCAGAAATCTGGATGACTTTATTCAAAGTATTCACGATTATTATAATCTGAACAGGGGCGAACTTGAAATTAAAGAGATCGATTTCAATGAATTGGTTGAAGAGCAAATCAAAATCTTTAATTTTACTTACCTGATGAGTGATGTCACTTTTAACACGAATATCATTCAAAAAGAAACTTTCAGGGGTGATGTTTTATCCGTTAAACTAATTCTGAATAATCTTTTATCCAATGCATTTAAATATCAGAGAAAAGATAATAAGAATAAAACCGTTGATCTGAACATACTGGTTGAAAATGGTTATGCAGTAATTGATGTTATCGATAATGGTGTAGGAATCGCCGAAAATTACCTTGGCGACATTTTCAATATGTTTTTTAGGGCAAGCACACAGGATGTTGGTTCAGGATTTGGTTTATATAATGTAAAAGCTGCAGTAACTAAATTAAATGGAAAAATTACCGTAGATTCAGAATTAAATAAGGGAACACATTTTAAGGTTCTGGTTCAAAATAAATGAGATGTCTGCTCAGATTCCAAACTTTATTATAATTGATGACAGTCGTCTGGACTGTTTTATAGCCGAAAAGATCATACAGAATTCGGGAACGTACTCCAGTGTAAAATCTTACATGGAGGCAACTGAAGCTTATGAAGCAATAAAAAACGGGCTTATTGGAGATGATTCAATAATCACTATAATTATTCTGGATATTCAAATGCCTGTGATGAATGGTTTTCAATTTGTAGAGGTATTTGAAAAGCTCCCTAAAGAGATTCAGTCAAAATTTGCAATTTTCTTATTCAGCTCATCAATCAATGAGAATGATAAGAACAGACTTGACAATTATCCTTCTATCATTCGCTTCTACAGCAAGCCCATTTCTAAAGACACTGTTGCCCAAATGATTGAACAGATTTGATTTCTGTATTGATTTGAAATTATTTTAAACCCAGCACACTAAGTCCCTGCTCAAAGATAACATCTACTGGAATCCCCTTTTTACTCAACCGATCGAGATCTGATTTGAGATCATTGTGCACAATTGCCATTTCCTTCTGAACCTTTTCAACAGCGGCCTTATCACCATTTCCCTGAAGCATCAGGATTTCCTTGCTCAGTTCATTCATTGCTTGCTCAAATTTCTCAAAATTCACTTTGTAGCGGCCCTCTGCAGTTCTTTCAAAAGCCCCCTTTTTATTGAAGAAATTAAAACAAAGCATATTGGCTTTTCCGTGAGCTTCACCGGCACCAAATCGAACCGAACGCAGGATACCGGCCATGAAGGCGGTATAATAATCTTTAATATCCCCTTCAAGTTCACCCTTCTTCAGTAAACTACTTACCATATAAAGTCCCAGAATATCCGCTTTTCCTTCTTCGAGCCATGAATACTGCTCCTGTAATGCCTCCCTAACAAAGCCTTTGCCATTTATTGTAGATTTTATCCCCAATCCATGAGCAACTTCATGAAACATTACATTGGCAAAAAAAGCATCAAAACTAAGATGACTTTGTTGGCTTTTATCAATCAGTTCATCTGCAATAGGGAGCATGATCTTATCGAACTTCGCCCGCATCGCATTCTTTAATTGTGAACGCCTGGTCCCCTTTTTCTGCTGGATCATTTCATCATTCGGGAGGTTAACAGCAATAGTCTTTCCGCCCGAATTACCATCTCCAGCATAATAAACCACATCAAATGCCGCAAGTTGGGAAGAGGTTCCCGGGGATTCCTTTTTATAGGCCGCATCAACCGGAAGTCCTCTTTGAAGTTCAGGCAACATGGCCACATACTTTTCAAGACGTTTGCTCCATTCCTTGTCCTTTACGAGTACATAGCTCTCAAAAGCAGCACGCGCATTGAATAATCCATCTTCATAATTCTCAATCGGGCCAATGATGATATCAAGTCCGCTATTGGTCATATCCATCCAGGCAAAGTCACTGGGCATATAATTATCAGTAAGAAAAGCCTCTGCTCTTAAGCTCAGATATTTTTTGAGTTGAGTCTCCTCTGTGATCTGAGCCGCCTGTAAAAGTAAATCAGCCGCCTTTTTAAGTTCATCCTTAAAATAAACACTATACGGAATGGATATCAGCTTTCCTGATTTGTCCCTCTGCACCATTGAATATAAACCCTTTTTATCAGAAACATCTGATTTTTCTAACTCTTCACGGGTCATATTGGCAGGATAAAAGCCTGAACCCAGCGGTTTATCCCCTATTCCCTTTACAAATGGCTTATTGTCATTCAAACGATCCCAGGGACCATAATTGATCTTAATAAATTCTCTGGTCTTCTCATCTTCCACAGCCGAAAGCAAACTATCCCGCTGCGGATAAGCCTGCATCCAAAATAGCTCATCCATTATCTCAGCTGCCCTGATTAGCAGTGGTAAAACTTTACGCTCATTCTCGCTAAGTTTTTCAATATCTGTAGTGAGCCTTACCTTAGCATAAATTGGCAGCCTTTCTGCCACGTAAGTTTTCAGGCTATCATTTTCTTTCGAAATCTGTTTATCTGAATTGTTTGAACAGGAAGAAATAAAGATTAAAGTTATTGACCCCAAAATCAGGGCCTCTTTTAAATTAAATTTCATTTTGGGTTAGTTTAAGGAAGAATAAATATAGTAAAAATATGAGTTTGGGTTCTAAAACCTGCATTTCTGTGCCCGGGTATACCTATACTTCACTGTTTTGCCGGCTAAACTATCAGGTATGAGCGTCAATTCAAGGATTAGTTCCTGAATTTCAACTCAAGCTGATCAATTCTAATTATCTTACTTTCGGCTTACAATCGGCTAATAATTAGAGGAATAAAGTGATTAGATTTGCCAAAAATTCGTATGTATATATTCATTGCTGTTTTTACACTATATATTTGATTGATGCCCTTTTCGAAAAATGTACTGCTATTTGGTTTTCTGATTTTCTTCTGTTCGTTCAGTGTAAATGCTCAGGATAACTATACTATAAACGGTGTCGTAAAAGATTCCCTTTCAGGTGAAACCCTGATTGGAGTCACACTCAAATTTACTGCCGCAAGCCAATCCGGCACAAGCACCAATGCCTATGGTTTTTACTCTTATAAACTTAGTCCGGGTGAATATAACCTGAGCGTTAGTTATATTGGCTACAGGTCCATAAACAGGATGGTCAGCATCAACTCAGATCTCCGGCTCGACCTTAATATGGTCCCTGAAAACATTCTTGAAGAGATTGTGATCAGTTCTGAAAAAAGGAATGACAATATTGTCAACGCTCAGATGGGTGTTGCTAAGATCAATCTGAGTGAAATCAGGAATGTTCCGGTTCTTTTCGGAGAGCGCGATGTTCTGAAAACCCTGCAACTGCTTCCCGGGATAAAATCGGCGGGAGAAGGAAACAGCGGATTTTATGTTCGCGGAGGTTCGACCGACCAAAATCTGATTCTTCTTGATGAAGCACCCGTTTACAATGCTTCGCACCTACTTGGCTTCTTTTCTACCTTCAACTCTGATGCAATTAAGGATGTCAGCGTTTTTAAGGGTGGGATGCCCGCACAATATGGCGGAAGACTTTCTTCTGTTCTCGACATCAGGATGAATGATGGAAATAAAAAGGAGTTTACTGCCGAAGGCGGAATTGGCCTTATATCGTCCAGATTAAAAGTTGAAGGCCCGCTGATTAAAGACAAAAGCTCTTTCATGATCAGTGGCCGCAGAACTTATGCCGACGCTTTTCTGGCCCTTTCAAAAGATAGTTCCATCAATAAAAATACCCTCTATTTTTATGATCTCAATGCAAAGGTCAATTATCAGATAGACGATAAGAATACGCTTTACCTTTCGGGATATTTTGGCCGCGATGAACTTGGGCTGAGTGAAACTTTTGGTTTCGACTGGGGCAACGCTACTTCAACATTGCGCTGGAATCATTTATTCAGCAATCGCTTATTTTCAAATACCTCCCTGATTTACAGCAATTATAATTATGTGATCGAAAACTTTCTGGAGGAGAACAATTTCAAGGTTAATTCCTCCATCCGGGATATGAATTTAAAGCAGGACTTTCAGCTGGCTTTGAATAATAGCCACAATATCCGTTTTGGACTCGATTTGATCCATCATACCATTGCACCGGGAAATATTACCGCAAGCGCGACATCAAGTGTAAACGAAGTAACCATTGAAAAACGTAAGGGAAATGAAATAGCAGCTTATATCTCTGATGAATGGGAAGTAAACGATAAGTTTAATTTGGTTTATGGATTAAGAGCAAGCTCATTCCTTCTTTTTGGACCGGGTGTTTTTCCTACCTTAGACAAGGATGGAAATACAACTTCATCCAAATCATATACTTCCGGTCAGCTGGTAAGGTCTTATTTTAATCTTGAACCCCGTATTTCTGCAAGCTACCAGTTGAATGAATTTTCCTCATTAAAAAGTTCCTATACCCGCAATACTCAAAATCTGCATCTGATGTCGAATTCAACAGCCAGTTCCCCAACTGATCTATACATCATGAGCAGTAATAATGTTAAACCCGAAATCGCTGATCAGATAGCCCTGGGATATTTCAGAAACTTCAACAATGATAATTATGAATTTTCTACAGAGCTGTATTTCAAACAGATGCAGAATCAGATTGATTACAGAAGCGGTACTGATCTGAGGGGCAATACCAATGTTGAGTCTGACCTTCTTTTTGGTGATGGAAGGGCCTTCGGTATAGAACTATTTCTTAAAAAGAGATTTGGCAAATTAAATGGCTGGGTGGGATATACACTCTCAAAAACTGAGCGCAAGTTTAATGACATAGATCTGGGTAAATGGTTCAATGCCAAACAGGATCGAACCCATGACCTTTCTCTTGTAGGGATTTATAAAGCTACTGAAAGATGGACTTTTTCATCAACCTTTGTATTCAATACCGGGAATGCAGTTACTTTTCCAGCAGGTAAATATCAGCTAAACAATAAAACAGTTTATTATTATCCTGAACGTAATTCTGACAGAATGCCTAACTATCATCGTCTGGATCTGTCGGCTACCCTTGAGGGTAAACCCGGCAGGAAATTACAGTCGAGCTGGTCATTTGGCATTTATAATTTGTATAACCGAAAAAATGCTTACTCCATAGATTTCAGGGATGATCCGGATAATCCAACCAGAACTCAAGCTGTGCGTACGACACTATTCGGAATTATTCCTTCAATTACCTGGAATTTCAAATTTTAATTATGAAAAAGTATACTCAGAATTTAAGACTAATCCTTTGCCTGATTATCAGTGTAGTACTCCTTTCGTCCTGCGAAAAGGTGATCGATCTTGAGTTAAAAAATGCCGATCCTTTGATAGTTATAGAAGGAACAATCAGCAATCAGAATGAAAATCATTTTGTTAGGGTATCGAAAACAATTCCATTTGAACAATCAGCAAGCTTCAATGGTGTAAAAGGTGCACAGGTTACATTAAAATCTTCTGCAGGTCTCTCTGTAGCCCTTACAGAAGTAACCGATGGAATTTACAGAAGTCCGCGTTTGAGAGGAACACCGGGTCTCACCTACACTTTGGATGTTCTTGTTGAAGGGAAAACTTATTCTGCAAAATCAACTATGCCATCTCCTGTAATTCCGGATTCCGTTGGTTTCAAAACACTTTCATTCTTTGGGAATTCAAATATATATCCTACAGTTTATTATAAAGATCCTCCAAAAATTCAAAACCAGTACCGCTACATTTTAAGGGTCAATGGAAAACTTCAGGGTGATCTTGTTTTTGAGGATCGCTTCAATGACGGAAACGCAGTTTCTGATGTGATCATCTATGATGGTGACGACGATATAAAATCAGGAGATGTTGTTGATATAGAAATGCAATCTATTGACCGGAATGTATTCAAATATTTCTTTGCCCTTAGCCAGATAGGTGGAAACGGTGGACCTCCTGTGGCCCCGGCAAACCCGGTATCTAATTTCAGTAATGGAGCATTGGGCATTTTTAATGCCTGTACAAAATCGACAAAAT
Source organism: uncultured Sphingobacterium sp. (assembly GCA_964524205.1). Classification (GTDB taxonomy): domain Bacteria; phylum Bacteroidota; class Bacteroidia; order Sphingobacteriales; family Sphingobacteriaceae; genus Daejeonella. The sequence goes on from CAZGCG010000091.1 coordinate 7,398, forward strand.
CTGTTGTTCTGAAATAAGGTACTTAATGATATCACATTATGGTGATTGTCAGATTTGAGAGCTCATCGTCAACAGGAATTTGACAAGCCAATCGGATATCATCGGTCCCCGGCGCTATTCTGTGAAGTGTAGTCTCTTCATTTCTCAATAGTCCTGGATTATTTTTCAACCCGGCAATCCTAACAATACAGGTTCCGCATCTTCCCATCCCTCCGCATTGCCCAAAATCATCTGTAAATAACCTGTCCTGTATCAGGCATTTCAAATCCCTGTACTCACCGGTATAGGTTTGTATTTTATATTCCTCGGATGAATAGAATACAGTCAAACATATTTTATTAAAAGGCTGTGGCATTTATTTCATCAATGGAGTTTTGTCTAAACCTTGTGGTCAAGTTTTTCTGCTGCTGATGGATTTCAGAATCAGGGTGTATACTTGTGTGAAGATTATCTTCAAAGGTAAATAAATTTTTATAAAGGATGATTTTATCTTTTATAAAAATACCTTATATTTGCCTAATAATAAAGATATTATGAGCCAAAAGACAGATATAAAGGGAATAGATGATATCAAAATTATGGTTGATGTGTTCTACCAGAAGGTTCGTGAAGACGAATTACTGGCGCCTATATTTAATTTCAGACTCTCAACACATTGGGAGCCGCATCTTGAAAAGATGTATACATTCTGGAATGCAGCATTATTCGGTGTAAAAGGATACAATGGTAATCCATTCATCAAACATGCAACAATGGAACTCGGAGAAGAGCATTTCGAACGATGGATGAACCTATTCAGCGAAACGGTTAATACTCATTTTGAAGGGCCTGTGGCTGAAGATGCCAAGACAAGGGCAGGCATAATGGCAAGTATGTTCATGCATAAAATTGAACAGATCAAACAAAATTCTACCAGGCCAATATTCTGATTATCAATGATTTCAAAAGCTTGTCAATACGGAATACGTGCAGCTATTTTTATTGCCTCCAGACATAATGATGGTATAAAACTTAACATTAAACAAATAGCCTGCGAAGTTGATGCACCAGAGGCATTTACAGCAAAAATATTGCAGGTGCTTAATAAGCACCAAATCATAACATCATTAAAAGGACCTTATGGTGGTTTCTTTATTGAGGAATTTCAACTCGAACAACCAGTTATAAATATTGTGAATGCGATTGACGGAATGTCGGTTTTCAAAGAATGCGGACTTGGTCTGAAACAATGCTCAGCTTCACATCCATGCCCTATGCATGATCAATACAAAATAGCCAGAGATGCCCTTCAAAATGCATTTCAGCAAACAAGCATTCGCCATTTGGCACTACAGGTAAATGAGGGTAGCTCATTCATCAATAACCTGGTTTTAAAAAAATAAGCATCTTTCAGGCGAGCAAAACAAGATTTTACCGAATTATAATTTTGTAAATTGCAGGATTAAATTTACTCAGGCAATGCTACAAAAATCCATACAGCTATTATTCGGCGGTCTAATCCTGATTGCGATGTCCTGCTCTACAGGACCATACGGACCAACGAACAAGGCCTATAAAAATCAAACCAAAGGATTGAGTAAAACCATCAGGGCTACACCTGTGAATCCTACAGGTCAGGGCTTTGTAGGAACAACAAATTTTGGCCTCCGAAAACCAAATTATGTAATCATCCACCATACTGCCCAAAATTCCACCGAGCAGACTTTAAAAACGTTCACTTCGCCAAAAACTCAGGTTAGCGCCCATTATGTAATCGGCAGGGATGGTGTAATTTATCAAATGCTGAACGATTATTTAAGGGCATGGCATGGAGGAGCCGCAAAATGGGGAAATCTGACTGATATTAATTCTTCATCTATAGGAATAGAACTCGATAATAATGGCTTTGAGCCATTTTCAGAATCGCAAATCAATGGCCTTTTAACTGTACTGGCCAACCTTAAGAAAACACATACTATTCCGGCTGCAAATTTCATCGGACACTCAGACATAGCACCTGGCAGGAAAGTGGATCCCAATATTACTTTCCCATGGAAAAAGCTCGCAGAGAATGGATATGGGCTATGGCAGGATCAGGTGCTTACTGATTCAGTTCCGGAATCATTCAACCCGATTGAAGCACTCAGAATCATTGGATATGACATCAAAAATCCAGAGAATGCTATTAAATCATTCCAGCTTCACTTTGTGCAGAAAGAATTGACAGGTATTCTCAATGAAGAGGAAAAACAAATTCTATTCAATCTTTATAAAAAATACCTGTAATATTAAATTCAGGATTTTTGAGATTCTTTTGCCCAGGTATCCTTTAATGTGACTGTCCGGTTAAATACCGGTTTACCCGGTGTCGAATCACTGTCGAGACTAAAGTACCCTTTGCGAATAAACTGATAACCACGGCCAGCCTCAGCATTCATCAGGTCAGGCTCGATAAAAGCATTGCTGATCACTGTTAAACTATCCGGGTTAATGTAATCTTTGAAGTCACCATCTTCATTGGAAGGATCTTCTACCCTGAACAATCGGTCATATAATCGTATTTCTGCTGTTTGTGCTGCTTTGGCACAAACCCAGTGAATTGTTCCCTTCACATGAATTCCACTTGTATCAGTCCCGCTTCTTGATTCAGGAATATAAGTACAATGAACTTCCGAAACATTGCCGCCTTCATCCTTCACAAAACTATCACAGCGGACAATATAAGCATGCTTCAGACGCACCATTAAACCCGGACCCAAACGGAAGTATTTTTTGGAAGGTTCTTCCATAAAATCATCCCGTTCAATCCATAGCTCAGAACTAAACGGAATGTGACGGAATCCATCACCACCATCAACCTCAGGATTATTTTCACCCTCCATTACTTCGCTCTGTCCTTCAGGATAATTGCTGATCACAAGTTTTAATGGCTCAAGTACAGCCATCCTTCGCCATGCACTTTTGTTCAGATCCTCACGGATACAGAATTCGAGCAAACTCAGATCTATCAGATTTTCACGTCGGGCTATACCAATACGTTCACTAAAGTTTCGGATTGAAAGCGGCGTATAACCGCGGCGGCGTAAACCACTGATTGTTGGCATCCTTGGATCATCCCAACCACTTACATGATTTTCATTCACCAGCTGAAGCAATTTTCTTTTGCTCATCACTGTATAATTCATATTCAGACGGGCAAACTCATATTGCTTAGAAGGAAAATTGTTTAATTTTTGGATAAACCATTCATATAGCGGTCGGTGTGGAACAAATTCAAGAGTACAGATAGAATGGGTAATTTCTTCAATCGAATCAGACTGTCCGTGGGCAAAATCATACATTGGATATATGCACCATTGATCACCAGTACGGTGATGATGGGCATGTTTTATACGATACATTAGCGGATCGCGCAGGTGCATATTGGGTGAAGCAAGATCAATTTTAGCCCGTAATACCCTGGCTCCGTCTGGGTATTTTCCTTCCTTCATCTCTCTGAAAAGCTGCAGATTTTCTTCAATGCTCCTGCTGCGGGATGGTGTAGGCTTTCCGGGTTCGGTAGGCGTCCCTTTGGCGGAGGCAATTTCCTCAGCCGATCCATCTTCCACATAGGCCAATCCCTGTTTGATTAATTCGATGGCAAAATCATATAACTTATCAAAATAATCTGATGAGTATAACTCCTTATCCCATTTAAAACCAAGCCATTGTATATCTTTCTTTATGCTGTCAACATATTCAACGTCTTCGGTGGTAGGGTTGGTATCATCAAACCTGAGGTTGGTTTTACCATTATATTTCGCTGCGATACCGAAGTTCAGACAAATTG
>CAZGCG010000092.1:0-2316 GCA_964524205.1 uncultured Sphingobacterium sp.
TTTATTTTTTCGCGCAAACAAATGGGTTGCGATACTTGTGAATGAAATAATAGTTACTGTGCTTAAAGGCATTAATATTGCTGCAAAAAGGGGTGATAACAAACCCTGAACAGCAAAAAACAAGCCGATTACATTGTATGTTAATGAGATGCCGAAACTGATATGAATAACTTTTACAGCATCTTTTGCCTGTTGAATAAAGCGGGGAAGCTTTTCAAAACCTGCTCCGTCTAGTATCGCATCACAGCCGGGAGAGAAGTTGTTGATATTATCTGTAACAGCTATACCCAAATCACTTTGCTTCAATGCACCAGCATCATTCAGCCCGTCGCCCAGCATCATTACCATTTTATTGTTCTGCTGCAGCGACTGTATGTAATCAAGTTTATTCTGCGGACTTTGTTTAAAATGCATCTGATCTTCCCATGGGAATGCCGGGAGCAGGAATTCACGCTCAGTATCCTGATCACCGGATAATAAATGCATACCCAGTGATTTGCTCAATTTACCAAAGAGCTCCTTTAATCCCGGACGCCATCTTTGTCTGAAACTGAAATACCCTGCGTAATGATCGTCTATCTGAATATAGACGGTTCCCGTATCAGTTTTAACAGAATTTATGTTTAAAAATGAAGCGCTGCCAATTCTAATCAGCTTATTTTTGACTATTCCTTCAATTCCTTTACCAGGAATTTCTTTGTAAGAACTAACCGGGAAATATTCGTTTATCTTAATCCATTTTACCATTTCCCTGCTTAGTGGATGTCCTGAGTTACGGGCCAGGGAGCTGATCAGGCACTTTTCTTCATAATTCAAATCTCCTTCAAAACTGATTTTGAAGCCTTCAGGAGCCGTTATGGTTCCTGTTTTATCAAAAACAAGCGTGTTAATACGTGCCATTTGTTCAACTACCGCTGTATTTTTGAGGTAGAATTTATTCCTGTCAAAAATGCTAAGTACTGCCGATAATGTAAAAGGAGAACTCAGAGCCAGGGCACAGGGACAGGCAATGATCAGTACGGCAGTAAATGATTCCCATGCTTTTATATTCTCCCCGCTAATCCACCAGAATGCTGCTGCGCCGAACGCAATGAGCAGCAGTACAACACTAAAATAGCGGCTTACAGTATCACTGAAGGTATCTATCTTTTTTCTCTTCCCTTCAAAAGCCTCATTATTCCAAAGGCTTGTCAGGTAGCTCTGGGAAACGGGTTTGATCACTTCCAGTTCGATGGCTTCATTAATCTGGCGACCACCGGCATAAACTACCTCACCTAATACCTTCTGTACAGGCGAAGATTCTCCGGTAACGAAACTGAAATCAATTACAGCATCGCCCTTCATCAATATGGTGTCGGCGGGAATCACCTCATTATTCCTGATCAGAATCCTGTCGCCGACCTTAAGTTCATCCATAGGAATGGGTTTTTCGGTATCCTCAATTAGAAGAGTTACCGCAACCGGGAAATACGATCTGTAATCACGCTCAAAAGATAGATGATGATAGGTGCGCTGTTGTACCCAACGGCCAATCAGCAGGAAGAATACAAGTCCGCATAATGTATCCACAAATCCGGCACCAGTACCGCTTATAATTTCAAATACCGATCGTATAAACATGATCGCGATACCAAGAGCAAGTGGGAAATCAAGATTTAATACTTTATTCCTCAGATTTTTCCATGCCGAGACGAAATAATCACGGCCACTGTAAAATACAATAGGGATTGCAAATACGAGGTTTAGCCACCCGAAAAAGGACTTAAACTGATGCTCAAAACTCGCAAGCCCGAAATATTCCGGAAAGCTCAAAAGCATCACATTCCCAAAGCAAAATCCTGCAACTGCAATTTTTTTGATCAGATCTCTGTCAGAGACCTTGTTTTGTTCCTTGACCACATCCTGTAAACTGATTACAGGTTCGTATCCTATTGAGCTAAGCATGATCACCAATTCCCTCAAAGAGAATTCATTATGCTTAAATGTAATACTGACCTGCTTTTTCAGAAAGTCGATACGGGAACTGACAATGGAACTGTTTATTTTGTAAAGATGCTCGAGAAGCCATAAACAGGAACTGCAATGAATAGCCGGAATATAAAGCGTGATGATACTGATCGTGTCATCGGTATAGTCGACTAAAGCACCGGCAATCTTTGGTTCATCCAGGTAATCATAATGGGATAATTTATCACTTTGCGTTTTACCCGGGGTATTGTTATAAGAGTAGTAATTACAGAGCTGATTTTCTGAAAGGATCTGATAAACACTCTGACAGCCGATACAACAGAATTCTTTTTCATCAAAATGATACTG
>CAZGCG010000092.1:2416-11199 GCA_964524205.1 uncultured Sphingobacterium sp.
GGTACAAACTGAAATATATTCTGGAATGGAGTAAAATAGATTGAAAGCAAAAGAATTATCAATGAAGCACTTAGTATCAAAGGAATCAGGTTGTTTTTGTATTGTATAGTTGTCAGTACAGAATAATAAAATGATCTGTTGGAAAGGGTAAGAAAAATATTACTAAGAATTAAAGTGCTGTAAATTATGGTCCTCACCTCAGTTATTGTATGACCATTTTCCATGTAATAATAACCCAGGCCAAGGCAAACCCCTGTAATAACAATTCCTTGTATAATACTCATGGACAGCTCATTAAATGAGAAAAAACTTGTACTGAGTTTCCGCGGCGCTTTGTTCATCGAATTAGGTTCGATAGGCTCATTTTCAAAAATTATTGAGCAGGTCGGCCCCATGATCAGTTCCAGAAAAATAACATGAACAGGGGTAAAGATATTAGTGTATTTCCAGAACAATATTAAAGGAACTGTAACGATAAGAATGATTGGAATATGAATGGAAATGATATACTGAATAGCTTTTTTAAGATTTTCATAAATTCTTCTTCCAATTGCGATCGCCTCGACCATATGGGAGAGATCATCGTCGATCAGGATTAGGGAAGAAGCCTGTCGGGCAACTTCTGAACCCTTTTTGCCCATGGCGATACCGATATGAGCGGATTTTAGGGCTAAACTATCATTCACACCATCGCCAGTCATCGCCACAACATGACCTTGCTGTTTCAGAGCATCAATAATCCTGAGTTTTGCTTCAGGAAACATTCGTGTGAAAATATTGCAGGTATCCGCCGCCTTCAGAACTTCATCATCACTCATATTGATCAGATCTTTTCCTTCAAGTGTATTTTCTGCATCCCTGAACCCACATTGTTTCGCAATTGTAGATGTTGTTAATGCATTATCGCCCGTGATAATTTTAACTGAAATTCCTGCATTGTAGAATTGCTTAAAAACATTTTCGATGTTATGCTTTGGAGGATCATAAAATGCAAGCAGGCCAATAAAAGTAAATTCGAAATCCTGTTGATTTTCAGGGAACGAATCGCCTTCGAACTGCGTCCGGGCTACTCCCAGTATTCTGTATCCTTTTAGAGCAAGTTCCTCAATTTTCTCTTTGATCTTTTCTTTTTCAGCCTCTTTCAGACCTGATACCTCCATGATTTGTTCAGGTGCACCTTTTGCTGCTATGATACGGTTTCCATGCTTATTCTCAAACAAATGGGTCATCATTGGAGGTTGTCCTCCGAGGGGGTATTCATGGATCATTTTGTATCCCGACCTTTCGTCGGTTTTGACATGATCTTTATAAAATTCATGTAAAGCGATCTCCATGGGGTCGAAAGGCACAGGTTCTGATGCCCACATTCCAAATTCAGCCGCTTCATTCAGTGATTTCTGTTCCGTCAGATCTTTGCCAGTTAAAATCTCATCCGTTTTGTAAATGTAAACGGCTGTCAGTTCCATCCGGTTTTCGGTGATTGTGCCGGTTTTATCAATACAAATTACAGTCGAGGCACCTAGTGTTTCTACTGTATTAAGGCCTTTGACCAGTATGCCGGTTTTTGATAATTTCCATGCTCCAAGGGCCATAAATGTTGTAAAAGCAACCGGGATCTCCTCAGGTAGGATTGACATAGCTAATGTTAATGCGCTTAACAGGCTTTCCAGAAATTGATTAGTCTGGTAAAAATTGATTCCAAGGACTAGTAAAAAACAGAAGAGCCCGACAAGCGTCATTGATTTGACAAAACTTAGGATCTGTTTATATAGGGGCGGTTTTTCTGTCTTGATGTTTTTTGCAAGCGCTGCCAGTTGAGCTGCCCGGCTTTCAGCGCCTGTTGCTGTAACTTCATATACCGCAAGTCCGGATACTGCCAGAGTGCCCTGAAAGACTATATTATTGTCTTTATTTGTGTTCTTGCTTACCGCTAAGGATTCTCCGGTAAGCATCGCTTCATTAACCGCGAAATCATTACAATGAACAATAATTCCATCGGCGGCAAGCAGCGAGCCTTCTTCTGATATCAGAAAGTCGCCATTCACAATTTCCTCAGATCTGATTTCTTTTACTTCGCCATCGCGGATCACTTTTGTCTTTGTCGCTGTCAGTACCTCAAGCAAGGATAATGCTTTGCGGCTTCGGTAGGTTTGGAAGAATGAAATCGCAGATACCAGGATAACTGCTGACATGAGAAAGATTGCTTCCGAAAATTCTCCAAGAAGCAAGTAGACTCCAGCCGAGGCAATCAATAAGATGAAAATGGGTTCAAGGACCGTTTCTTTCAGAATAATGAAGAATTCGCTTTGCTCTGAATCCTTGTGTACATCATCTTTTTTCCTTGCACTTACTTCTTCACTGCTTAGGCCTTTAAATGGGAATGGATTGTTTGACAAGTTTGATAGTTTTAGCGATAAATTTCTGTTGATAAATTAGTCATTTTCATTTAAAAATTCATCAATATGGTTAAGTTATCACCAATCTTATCAGCAAAAGGAAAAATGATGAAACACAAATATGAGGGTTTGTAAATTTTAATAATGTGATCATTGTCATTGGCTTATCTGAGGATGGTCATTTACTCCAATTTTCAAATTCCTAACTTAGTATTATATAAAATCAGGAATTAAGACCTGTTATAAACATTCGGGATATCAATTATCGGTATGATTAATGTTGTCTCGATAGAATTAAATTCAGAATAAAATCAATTTGCTTACTATGAAAAAGATTCTTGTTACAACCGATTTCTCCTCAAATTCTAAAGCAGGGATGCGCTTTGCTGTACAAATGGCTTCACAACAGGAATGTGAATTAACATTTTTTCATTCTTATTATATAATGAAGCCCACTTCGTGGGGTGAAAAGACCTTCACCAGTTATGAAAATAATGAAGCCACCAAGATTAAAGCTAAGCTTGAAAAATTTGTGGCGGCAGTTTATGCAGGAATGGGTATTGTTCCCGGTAAGATAAATCATGTGATCAGCAGTTCTTTCATAACAGATGCCAATATTATGAAATATGCAAGTGACAAACACTTCGATTTCATCTGTATCAGCCGAAGAGGTGGAGGCAAACTGAAAAAGATCTTTGGAACCAATACATCTAACCTGATTCTGCAATCTGAAGTTCCGGTTATTGCTGTTCCAAACACCTACAGGCAAACTAAAATTAAATCTGTTTTATATGCAACTGATCTTTCAGATCTTGAAAAGGAGATGAAAAAGGTTGTTGAATTTGCAAATCCCCTGGGAGCAGAAATTGAATTGCTTCATCTGAATTACCCCTCTGATATTATTTTTAATTCGAAAGTGATTGAGAATGTCATCCGCAAATTTCCTAAATCACATATCAAATACAGTCTTGAAAACATTAATCTGCTTTATAACCTGGTCATAAACCTGCAGAATGTGATTAAAAAGCATAAGCCATCTGTTCTGGTAATGTTTACTGATCAGAGCCAGGGATTTTTTCAGAAACTGTTTCTTTCCAGTAGTACTGCAGAGTATTCATTAAATTCATCGGTACCGCTGCTGGTCTACCCAAAAAATAAATAGTCTCACACAGGATTTTACCTGAGCCTAACGGATATCGGATTCGTAATTTTATTCGGACTCTAAAACCGGATTTCTGATAAATTTTTATAATTTAATGGGATAAATTCTGGTCTTATTATCTGATCTAATAGAATCCTAATGAAGAATCTCCTGTTCAGGATTGCCGCAGTTTCGGGCATTTGCCTTCTGCTTTTAAGTTTTCGCGGGTATTTGGCCAAGCCTTTGCAAAGCGACTGGCCTGAATATCTTGGAGGTGCCGATAGAAATCATTATTCATCACTTTCGAAGATCAACACAACGAATGTAAAATCCCTGAAGCCTGTTTGGGAATTTCATACAGGAGATTCAGGTCAGGTACAATGTAATCCTATCATCATAGAAAACCGTTTGTATGCAGTAACTGCTTCAAATCATCTTTTTGCGCTTAATGCGGCTACCGGACAGGAATTATGGCGATTTTCTCCTGAAAGTAAAGGTGCATCGAATGTGAACAGGGGAGTTGCCTACTGGTCGAAAGGGAAGGACAAGCGGATCATGTTTGCATTTCAAACCTGGCTTTATGCAGTAAATGCGATAACAGGTAAACCCATTCTTTCGTTTGGAGATGGGGGGAGAGTCAGTTTAAAGAGCGGGCTTGGAGAAGAATCAGCAACTAAATTCGTGTCATCCACCACCCCCGGGACAATCTTTGGTGACCTGATCATCATGCCAATGAGGTTGGGAGAGGGCACTGGTTCTGCTCCGGGATATATACAGGCATTTAATGTGAGAACCGGAAAATTAGCCTGGGTATTTAAAACTATTCCTCATCCCGGTGAACCCGGATACGAAACCTGGCCTGCAGATGCGTATAAAAATCCGGCAATTGGCGCAGCTAATAATTGGGCTGGTATGGCTGTCGACCGGAAACGTGGAATTCTTTACGTTCCAACAGGTTCGGCTTCATTTGATTTTTATGGAGGTAACCGTGAGGGTAAAAATCTGTATGCGAATTCATTAATTGCCCTTAACGCCAGAACAGGTGAGTATATTTGGCATTTCCAAACTGTTCACCATGATATTTGGGACAGGGATATTCCTGCTCCCCCGAATCTGATCACAATAAACAGGAATGGAAAAAGTGTTGATGCTGTTGCTCAGGTGACTAAATCAGGACATATTTTTGTTTTTGACCGTGTTAGTGGAGAGCCGATTTTTCCAATTGATGAGGTTCCTGTACCGCAATCTACCCTTCCGGGGGAAAAGACATGGCCTACCCAGCCTGTTCCACGTATGCCGAAGCCCTTTGCCAGGCAAACATTGACCGAAGATGATATCACTCAATTTTCTGGAAAAAGGGATTCTCTCTTAACTATTTTCAGACAGGCAAAACTAGGAGCTTTTGAACCACTTGATTTCCGGCAGACGCTGATCTTCCCGGGACCGGATGGTGCAGCAGAGTGGGGTGGGGCTGCAGTTGATAAAGAAGGTATTATTTATGTCAACTCTAATGAAATGGCCTGGTTATTCAGTTTAAGCCCTAAAAACGAGGTGAAGGCAAAGACCCTCAGTTCTGGTAAATCTTTGTATCTGAATCATTGTCAATCCTGCCATCGTTCTGATTTTTCGGGTAATCCTCAAAGTGGTTATCCGGCTTTGATTGGAATCAGGGAACGCCTTGGCCGCTCAGTAACAACAAGCCTGATCACAAACGGAAAAGGTATGATGCCTGGATTTAGCCAGATCAGTGATGCAGAGAAGCAATCTATCATTTCTTATATTTTCGGTGAAGAGAAGGAAGAATTAACTACAGTGGCTAAAGATGATTATCCGGATGTGCCATACCGCTTTAACGGATACAACAAGTTTCTGGATGAAAGGGGCTATCCGGCTATTAGTCCGCCATGGGGAACACTTAGTGCAGTTGATTTGAATACCGGCGAGCAGCTCTGGCAGATCCCATTGGGGGAAATTAAAGAACTGACTAAGAAAGGTATTCCTGTAACAGGTACTGAAAACTATGGCGGCCCGCTAGTTACAGCCGGAGGTTTGTTATTTATTGCCGCTACCAAAGATAATACTTTCAGGGCATTCGATAAAAAGACAGGTAAATTACTTTGGGAACATCCCTTGCCGGCTTCAGGTTTTGCAACACCCTCAACCTATATGGTTAATGGCAAGCAGTATGTAGTGATCGCCTGCGGCGGAACTAAGCTGGGAATGAATAAGGGAGATAGTTACGTGGCCTTTGCTTTAGATTAGTCCAGAAAATTAAATATTTTCAATTCGATCATTTTCAATAATGAATTAAAGTCCTCTATCTGACGCGGTGCACAAATGCGTTATTTATTCTTTAGGAAGGTTTCAGTTATAAATATCAGAATGATAACTCCAGATTATTCGTAGCCCTATCCAATAGGTTTATTTTATAATATTTCTAATGTTTTTTGAACTTGAGGTAATCTTGTGTAATAAAATCGATAAATAATTACGAAAAAATAAATTTATTCTATTTTAGCTGAGAGAATATCAATTTGGAATTTCGCCTTCCTTTTTTGTTTTCAACAAATTTTATTTCAATAAGAACCCAAATCCGAAAAGAATAATATGGATACGAATGTTAGCGAGTTTATGAAGATTGTGGAATCCAGAAACGGGAATGAGCCTGAGTTTTTGCAGGCTGTTTTTGAAGTGGCTGAATCCATTATTCCTTACACAGAAAAGCATCCTAAATACAAAATTAATAAGGTTCTTGAACGGATGACTGAGCCTGAAAGAGTAATTATTTTCAGAGTGCCATGGCTGGATGACAAAGGTGAAGTGCAGATTAACCGGGGCTTCCGAGTCCAGATGAATAGTGCAATTGGACCATATAAAGGCGGACTTCGTTTTCATCCTTCGGTCAATTTGAGTGTATTGAAATTCCTCGCTTTTGAGCAGGCCCTGAAAAATAGTCTTACCGGACTTCCAATGGGTGGAGGAAAAGGTGGTTCTGATTTTGATCCCAAAGGAAAATCAGACAATGAGGTAATGAAGTTTTGCCAAAGTTTTATGACCGAACTTTACAGGCATGTTGGCCCTGATCTGGATGTTCCGGCCGGAGATATAGGTGTGGGGGCAAGAGAAATTGGATTTATGTTCGGGCAATATAAACGCATTTCAGGCGAATTTACAGGGGTTTTAACAGGTAAAGGAAGTGAGTGGGGTGGAAGTCTGATCCGTCCTGAAGCAACAGGGTATGGTGTGGTTTATTTTGTTGAAGCCATGCTAAAACTCAAAGGTCTTTCTTTTGAAGGTAAAAAGGTTGTTATTTCGGGTTCAGGGAATGTTGCTCAGTACACCGTTGAAAAATGTATTGAGATGGGTGCCAAAGTTTTAACTATATCTGATTCTGAAGGCTATATATATGATTCTGAGGGTATTGATTCTAAAAAATTGGAATACATCATGGAGCTAAAGAATAAGAGGCGTGGAAGGATTAAGGAATATGCAGAAAAATATGGCTGTGAATTCCATCCCGGAGAAAAACCATGGAGCGTAAAATGTGATATTGCATTTCCAAATGCTACTCAGAATGAATTGGATGAGCATGACGCACGTACTCTGGTTAGCAATGGGTGTATTTGTGTTGCAGAAGGTGCAAATATGCCTTCAACTCCGGAGGCAGTACATGTTTTTGAAAAGGCCAGAATTTTATATGCTCCGGGTAAGGCTGCAAACGCAGGAGGAGTGGCAGTTTCGGGTCTGGAAATGTCACAAAATTCACTTCGTTACTCCTGGAGCCGCGATAAAATAGATAATAAACTGAAAGTGATTATTGAACAAATTCATAGGGCATGTGAGTGCTACGGGCGCGAAGACGAGGATTATGTTAATTATGTTAAAGGCGCAAACATAGCAGGCTTTGTTAAAATCGCTGATTCTATGCTGGCACAGGGTTTGGTTTAAATTATAATTATTCTGAAGGAAACTCAATAATATATTAAATCAATTTCTTTATTCGGCTTTTTCTTGATTAGCTTATAAATACTGATGTTTTTTTAAATCACAATTAAGCCTTATCTTTGCTCATATAGGGTAAATGCTTTAATGAAACATTTGGTGTTAAATTTTACGGAAATCATAAAGTGCCTTGCAGGTAGAATGCAAGTGGCTTTAATTTCCTGCGCCATACTGAACCGTTTCAATTTTCCCATCGGATATTCATTCCAGGTAAGCAGTAAGGACTTTATTAATTAAGCCCCGGCCTATTTTAACAGGTTTGGGGCCTTCTGGTCGTTCCATTTTTATTTTCATTATTTATTTTCAGGAATTGGTGCTATTGTCTTTCAGGAAGGGGCATTTTTTGCTGCTTATGAATTTTGAAATGAAGAATTGATTCGTTCTGCTGATAAAAAAATCTTTTCATCGAATAATTAATATACATCTTAAAAATACAGCATATGAAAATTGCTCAACTGATTCTATCAAAAAACGATTTTGAACTTTTGCAAAATCACCTTAATCTGAGTACCAAACTCTCAGAATTTAATAAAAAGAAACTTAGTCTGGAGTTGAAAACAGCCAGGGTACTCAAGTCTGAAGATATGCCCGGGGATGTTGTATCCGAAAATTCTTATGTGGAGATTGAGGATACTGAAAGCGGACAGAAATATAATTTCATTCTGGTTAGTCCCAATAAGGCAGATTATAAAACCAATAAGCTTTCTGTTCTTGCACCAATCGGAGTGGCACTATTAGGCTATCGTCCGGGAATTGAAGTCGATTGGGAAATGCCAACCGGACGACGTACATTCAGGATAGTATCGGTAAAACGAACAACGGAATTGGAATCAGGACAGGGAATTGAGACCCGATAATATCAGGTTGAGAGTGGAGAATTCTCAACTATCAATTCTCAACTCTCAATTAAGAACAGATGATTACCTTAGATTAAAATTTATATCTAAAAATGGAGTTTGAAGCCGCAAAGCTTTCTGATTTAAATATGGATCACCTGATAGGTCTGCTTATCAGTATTGGTATGGGCTTTCTGATCGGCATGGAGAGGCAATTTTCAAAGGAAGCTCAGGAGCATGAGGAGCAGTTTGCCGGAATAAGAACCTTTACTATGGTTTCTATGTTCGGGTTTATATCTGCTATTATTTCTTCTATGATAGGTACATGGATATTTGGTGCAACACTGGTCTGTGTTTTTGCCTTTGTGATCATATCCTATATCCAATTATCCAAACTGCCCAGTAATA